>JBMNSS010000041.1:0-18701 GCA_050945315.1 Limnochordia bacterium
CGTTTTGTGGCTATTCAGCACAAAAAGGAGGCTGCCCGAACGACGGACAGCCTCCGCTCTTTTTCGGTTACACTTTCACCTTGCTCAACATCACCGGAGATGCCTCGTCCGCCGAGAACGGACGCAACCGGACGCTGAACTTGAAGTCTTCAGGCCTCAATTGGTACTGAGGCAGCGGCCCCGGTCCGCAGCTGTTGCTGCCCAGGCCGTGATGGTGATAGTCCAGATGGAAGTAGATGCAGTCTCTCGGAACCAGCAAATGACGGTGAGTGGTCCGGTCCAGATCGTCCTGACTGTAGCGGTGGGCGCTGAAGTTGATCAGCGGTCTTCCGCACGCCAAAAGGCCCATGCCTCGGACATTGGTCGCGGCCACCCAACGCACATCGGTGCGGTTTCCGTTGTCCTGCGGGAAGATATAGGGTGTGAAAAGCTCATCCACCGTAGCTTTGTAAACCCCCACCATGTTGGCCAGCTTGCTGTCTGAATAGCATTCGCCGGGGCCACGTCCGTACCAGCTGAAGTGTTCGAGTTCTTTGGGGAGTGTCATCTCCAATCCGATGCGCGGCAGCATCGGGAATTCCCCGACCGGAGTGCCGGACACTTCCAGTATCAGATCGCCTGTTGCATAGAGTGTATATTCATACCGGCAGAGCAAGGCTCTTTCCGCCGTGGGCGGGGCGATTCTCACCTGTACTTCCCATTTCACGGCCTTGGGTTCGACGGCGGTGATGCGGCATTGATCGACGCGGTGGGTGAGCTGATCCAGGCCGGCTTTACGCCACTCATGCCGGATGTTGCGGTCGTTGTCGATCGGGGCTCGCCAAAACAGGAGCTTGGGTCCGGTGTTCAGCGATTCGAATCCGTGATACTCCCATCTGTCGATCACGCCGTACAGCTTGTCGAAGACCAGGCTGAAGTGTCCGCCCTGCACGGTGATGGTATGCTCATTCTCTTCACAGCGCAAGGCCGGCGCGCTGTCGAGAGGTAGTGCGTAGTCGGCAGGTGCGGCAAAAGGCAAAAGGAACTGGGCGAAGGCCACTTCATGCCCGCGAAGCGCCCATAGCGTGTCGCCGGCCAGGGTGAAGCTCAGGTTCAACCAGTACTCAGCACCGGGCTTGAGCACGGCCGGTCGTTTGTAGGGTATGATTACCCTTTGCGAGTCACCGGCGGCGATATGCGGCAGCTCAACGTCGCCTGAAGCGATGACGGTTCCGTCCGCTTCCACGCTCCAGGACGCATGGAGATGATCGAGTGATAGGAAATCGTAACGGTTGGTGATTTGGACTTCACCGGCGCTGAGATCCACGGCCTCTACCTTGACGGGCTCCAGGACCTTCTTGTACTCGATCATGCCCGGTGAAGGGATGCGATCGGGGGAGACGAGACCGTCGACGACGAAATTGCCGTCGTTGGGTTCATCGCCGAAGTCTCCGCCGTAGGCAAACCATTCCTGACCCTCTTCCGTCACTTGGCGCAGGGCATGGTCGGCAAACTCCCACACGAATCCGCCCTGAAGGCGCGGGTATTTGTAAAAGGCCTCCCAGTACTCTTTCAGACCGCCGGGACCGTTGCCCATGGCGTGCGCATACTCACACAAAAAGACCGGTTTCGTGTAGCCTTCCTCCCGGCCTAAATCGATGCATTTTTCCACCGAGCTGTACATGGCGCTGTAGAAGTCCACAACCTCCGTCTCCAGATCCCGGTCGTAATGCAAAGGTCGGGTCGGATCGGCCTTTCGGGCCCAGGCGGCCATCGCTTTGATATTCGGACCGTAGCCGGATTCATTGCCCAGCGACCATATGATGACGGACGGGTGGTTCTTGTCGCGCTCAACCATACGCCTCATCCGATCCACATAGGCCTCTTCCCACTCCGGATCGTCGGTAAGGCGATTGCTGCCTGTGGAGCCAAAACCGTGGCATTCCAAGTCGGCTTCATCTATCACATAGATTCCGTAAAGATCGCATAGATCGTACCAACGCGGGTCGTTGGGATAGTGGGACGTGCGCACGGCGTTGATGTTGTGCCGCTTCATCAGCAAGATGTCACGGACCATGGCATCCATCGACACGGCTCTGCCCAAATCGGGGTGGTTGTCGTGTCTATTCACGCCCTTGAGCATGACGGCCACGCCGTTGACGAGCAGGTTGCCGTCCTTGATCTCCACTGAACGGAAACCCACCTTGCAGGTCTCCACTTCCAGGACGCGATCCCGGCTGTCTTTGAGGGTGATCAAAAGCGTGTATAAGTACGGGCTCTCGGCGGACCATTTCCGTGGATTGCTGACCGGGCTCTCCAAATGCACGGTCACACTCTCCCGGGCCGCCACATCAAAGCCTGCCTCAAGCGGAGCGGCCAAGACAGGCTGCATGGCATCGTCCAACAAGACCAATTCCACCCGGTGGCCCGTCCGATCTTGATCGGTGTAGTTTTGGACTACGGTCTGTACCTTCAATGTCGCGTCGCGGTATTGCTCATCGAGCAGAGTCCGGACGGCAAAATCAAACAGGTGCACGTTGGGAGCGGCGAACAAGTATACGTCACGAAAGATCCCGCTGAGCCACCAGTGGTCCTGATCCTCCAAGTAACTGCCGTCTGACCACTTGTACACCCGGACCGCCAGCGTATTCCTGCCGGGCCGAACATAGGAGGTGATGTCAAACTCGGACGGAACGCGACTGCCTTTGCTGTAACCTGCTTCCTGGCCGTTGACCCACACGTGGAAGGCGGAATCCACGCCGGCGAAGTGAAGGAAGATTCGCCGGCCTTCCCAACCGGAGGGGATGGCAAACTCCCGTCGATAGATACCCGTAGGATTCTCCGTAGGCACCCGCGGCGGATCGACGGGGAACGGATAGAGAATATTGGTGTAATGGGGATGGTCGTATCCTTGCAGCTGCCAATGCCCCGGCACCTGAATGTCGTCCCAGCCGGTGGCGTCAAAGTCTTTATCATGGAATCCCGGCGGGGAAAGAGCGGGAGCGGGAGCGTAGAAGAACTTCCAGTTCCCGTTCAGCAGTTGAAACCATGGAGAAGCGTTTCGCTCTCCCGTCAGGGCACCGGCCGCATCCGAGTAGGGCAACGCGGTGGCCCGGGGTGCGACGCGGTTTTTGGCCAGCAGACGATGATTCTCCCAGTCGTTCAAAGCGATCAACCTCCCGGTGTGATGGTTTGAGCTCTGCTATGCGAAGCCGAGCAAAGAACCAATCTGGTAGACTCCCACAGCCATGATCCAGCCCAGGAGCAGGAGATAGCCGACGGCTATGGCCGTCCAGGTCCTCGAACGCGTCTCTTGTCGAATGGCTCCGATCGTGGCTATGCAAGGAATATAGATCAGAGTCATCACCAAAAAGGCATAGGCCGCCAGCGGTGTCCAGTGGGCTTGAACCGCTCCTACGAGAGTGGCTTCGCCGGCACCGTAGAGAACTCCTAGGGTACCGACGACCATTTCTTTAGCCACGATACCGAAAAGAAGGGCTGTGGCCGCCTGCCAGGTCCCAAACCCCGCGGGCCTCAAGACCGGAGCGATAAGACGTCCGATACGGGCCAGTAAAGAATCAGGGCTGCCGGGCTCAACCCCGTACGGCAGACTGGACATGGCCCAGACGACGATCACACCCAGCAGGATGATGGTCCCGGCCTTGTGGAGGAAATCTCTGCCTCTTTCCCAGGTCTGCAATAAGACCACAGACATCTTAGGCATGCGATAGGGAGGCAACTCCATCACAAAGGCCGACGAGCCGTCGGGTTTGAGAACGATGCTGAGAATCTTGGCTACGACCAGGGCCAGGACCACGCCCAAGGCATAGAGCGAAAAGACCACCAGGCCGCGTCTCTTGTCGAAAAAGGCCGTGGCGAATAGGACATACACCGGGAGGCGGGCGGAACACGAGATGAGCGGATTGACCAGAATCGATATGAGTCGATCGCGCGGGCTGTCAAGGCAGCGGGCAGCCATAATACCGGTCACGTTGCAGCCGAAACCCAGGATCATGGGTATGAAGGCTCTGCCGTGCAATCCGACTCTTTTCATAAACCCGTCCGAGATGAGAGCCGCTCGAGACATATAACCGATATCTTCGAGAAGAGAGATGGCAAAGAACAACAAAAAAATGGGAGGCACGAACTCAAGCACCGCACCCAGTCCGCCAAGGACGGCGTCAGTCAAAAACGCGGAGATGATACCTTCAGGCAAGAGACTGCCGATCCAAGCTCCGAGTGATTCAAGGGCCACGACAAACAACTCGGCGATCGGTTCGCTCAGGGTAAAAGTAAACTGAAAAATAAGGAAGATCACACCGAAGAAAACGGGAAAGCTGAGCCAAGGATTCAGCAGTATGCGGTCTATGCGTTGTGACGGCGAGAACTCCGTGCTATCGGGAGCGTTTTTGATGACCGCTTTGGCGATATCGGCCGCTTTGTCATAACGACGCGAGGTGGTGGCATCGTCGGCCTCTGGCAAACCGTTGGACATCGCTTTGCGGACGGTCGGCCGCTGTTGACGGGCGACCTCGGCGGCGGCATCAAGCAGAGCCTCGACCCCCTCGCCGGCAATGGCCACCGTGGCTATGACGGGGACGCCCAAAGCCTCGGAAAGGGCGTCAACATCGATCTCAAAGCCCAAGGCCTGCGCTTCATCGAACATATTGAGCGCCACAACCAGCGGTACGCGGAGTTCAAGCAGTTGGATGGTCAGATAGAGGTTGCGCTCCAAGTTCGTCGCATCGACCACGTTGATCACTGCGTCCGGATGCTGGGTGGTGAGGAAATCACGGGCTATGGTCTCATCGATGGCTTGGGAGCTGAGGCTGTAGGCTCCCGGAAGATCGACGATGTGCAGAAAACGGCCCTTGTGGTTGACGCGCCCTTCCTTCTTTTCGACGGTGACCCCCGGCCAGTTTCCCACATGCTGACGGGAACCGGTGATGGCGTTAAACAAGGCGGTCTTTCCCGCGTTGGGATTACCGGCAATGGCAACGGTGAACGCATCAGTCTGCGTTATCAGCTTGTGTACGGCCATTTTCTCGCTCAAACCTCCTCACGTCAGTGTCTCCCATGATTGACAGCGGCCTCGCCGCCGGCGGCGGAAGACTCTTCCCATACCGCGACGCCCGCGCCCGAAACCGGGTCCCCGTGGTGTCGCCATGGGCAGGACGCTCTCCGGATTCATCAGCACTTCAGCAGCCTCCCTGCGTCGCAGGGCGAGGCGGTATCCTCTCGTGTTGACGATGATGGGATCGCCGAGGGGAGCTGATCCCTCAAAACAGACCTGCGTGCCCGGAGTCAGACCCATGTCCATGAGTTTGCGTTTGAGCGGACCTCGACATGCGATGGAGGCAATAGTCCCCCGCTCTCCGGGATGTAGTGCGGCTAAGGAAACGGGAGGTCGTGGTTGTTGTTTTTCCGTCATCGCTTCGTCCTCTTTTTCATTTTATTCATGAACTCAATCAAGCAGGCCATGGTCTTGGCGCTGATGACGTGCTCAATTTGACAGGCATCTTTCTCCGCCGTTTCATCGTCAACTCCCAGAACGTCGGTGAGAAAGGATTTTATCGCCGTATGCCTTTTGCGGATAACCTCCGCCGCCGCGATTCCGTCATCCGTGAGATAAACCGGGCCGTATTTTTCGCGCTTGGCCAGATGTCGATCAACGAGAAGGCTTATCGCCTGATTGACACTGGCTTTCGACACCTCAAGCCTGTCGGCGATATCCGTGGTGCGGGCTCCTCCCTCTTCACAGCTCAATTCGAGGACCGCCTCCAGATAGTCTTCAAGTGACGGCGATATTCCGGATCGTCGATGGGTCATGATCAGTCTCATCCCGCCTAAGTGGACTTGAGAACGAGTTAGGCTCAACTAACTCCGCTCGCCTCTAATGTACGAGGTCGGGGCTTGAGAGTCAAGATGAAAATACGTTTTCGCGGCAACAATTCGCGAGCCAAGAACGCGGCCGTCGTCTGCAGGCCTTTCATCCGTCGGTAGCCAATAGTAATGTCGACAAGGAGGGATAGATGCAGCTATGCCCAGGCGTTTTTCGTCTGTATTTGACATCGTCGGTCCGGTCATGGTTGGGCCTTCCAGCTCACATACCGCGGGCGCGGCCCGCATCGGCATGCTGGCGCGTCGGGTGCTGGGAGAACCCCCGGGCTGGGCGATATGCACTCTGTATGACTCTTTTGCCTTGACCGGGCGCGGACATGGCACTGACAGAGCGTTGATCGGCGGCCTGTTGGGTATGGAAAGCCATGATCCGCGCCTGATTCGTTCTTTGGAGATGGCCGAAGAAGCGGGACTTAAGATTGAATGGGAAGTCGGCGAGGAGAGTCCCACGGATCATCCCAACTCCGTCCGGCTGCGGCTGACGGGGGCCGTCACGGGCATTTCCACTGACATCCACGCTGTTTCGGAAGGCGGCGGTCAGGTAGCCATAGTGATGATCGACGGTTTTTCCGTCCGTCTGACGGGCCTATATCCGGCGTTGCTGGTTTTCCATCGCGATGTGGCCGGGGTTATAGCTAAAGTGACCTCGGCGGTGGCCGCCGCCGGCTGTAACATCGCCCGCATGGAGGTGGCCAGGCAATCTCGCGGCCAAAAAGCCTTGATGGTCATGGAATTGGACCAGTCGCCCGGGTCCGAAATGGTGGAGGAGATCAACAACGTCAGTGAGGTCTACCGCGTGCGCACGGTGCTCCCTGAATAGGTTGAGGAGGGATTTCAGTGGCTTGGAATTCCATCGCCGCACTTCTCGATGCTGCGTTAGAGGAAGAAGAGAGCATTGGTGAAACAGCTCTGGCCGCGGAGGCAAAAGAGACCGAAAAGAGTGCGGATGAGCTGATCGCTCGCATGGATGCTCAGCTCACCGTGATGCAACAGGCGATTGAGCGGGGGCTGCACGAAGCGGTGACCTCGCGCAGCGGATTGGTGGGCGGGCAGGCCCGACAGATGCTGAGGTATGCTGAAGCGGGTCATGAGACTCTTTCGGGAAACACTGCCTTTCTCGCCGCCATGTATGCCACGGCCACGCTGGAGGTTAACGCCTCCATGGGGCGGATAGTAGCCACACCGACCGGCGGTTCCAGCGGTATTCTGCCCGGCGTGCTGCTCGCCGTGGCCGAGGAACGGCAGACACCGCGTCATGATGTGATCATGGCCCTTTTTTGTGCCGGAGCCTTGGGGTTGGTGATCGCCAACTCGGCCGGAATATCCGGTGCTGAGGGAGGATGCCAGTTTGAGGTGGGCACGGCTACGGCGATGGCTGCCGCCGCGGTCACCCAGATGGTCGGAGGCTCTCCGGAACAGGTATGTCAGGCCGCGGGCCTGGTTTTGAAGAATGTTCTCGGCCTCGTCTGTGATCCGGTGGCGGGGCTGGTTGAGATACCCTGCGTTAAGCGAAACGGTTTGTACGCCTCTTTGGCTCTCATGGCCTCCGATATGGCCCTGGCCGGAATCAGAAGCGTCATTCCGGCGGACGAGATAATCAAAGCGATGGCGGACATCGGCAGATCCATGCCGGCGGCTCTGCGCGAGACGGCGCAAGGCGGCCTGGCCGTCACCCCGACCGGGAAGATGCTGATGCAACGTCTGTCGGGTTCGTTCGGGCGCTGAGAGCAGTGAATCATGGGGGGGATCTTTTGTCTGAATACAGATGTACAGGCTCACCTCAATTGATGAAAGAGATCAACAGGTCGATGATTCTCGATCTGGTCAGGCGCAAAGACGCCATCTCCCGCGCCGATATTGCCAAGGAGTTGCATCTGAGTCCGCCGACGGTCTCGAAGATCATCGATCAGTTGATTTCGACGGGGTGGATTCTGGAGATCGGCACGGGTGAATCCAGTGGCGGGCGCCGGCCGCTTTTGCTGCAGTTTAACGCCCAGCATGGATTTGTGATCGGTGCCTGGGTGGGCGACAGCAGTCTGATCGCCGCCGTGGCCGATCTTTGTGGAAACATTCTTTTAAAAAAGACGCAGATGCGTCGCTCTTCGCCCGGCGAATCCGGAGTTGAGCAAGCCAAAGACGGAGGACCGGCTCCTTTGGAAGAAGAGTTGATCCGCTTGTTGCATCTGACTCTGGAAGAAGCTCACGTGCCGCCTGAAAAGGTCCTGGGCATCGGTGTTGCGGTATGCGGTATTACGCGCATCGAAAAAGGGACCGTAGTGCGGGGACGCTACTTGCCGGGATGGGAGGATTTTCCCATTCAGCAGGTATTGGAAACCGAGTTCAATGTCCCCGTGGTGGCCGACGGAGATACCTTCATGGCCGTCTTGGGCGAAGCATGGAAAGGAGCGGGGCAGGGCTTGAGCCACCTCGTCCGCGTGACTTTGGGCGAAGGGATCGGTTGCGGCATTCTGATCGATGCCAAGCCTTACCGAGGTGCCACCGGGGCGGCCGGAGAGATCGGAGATCTGATCATCCACGACCGACTCGGAGAGCGATCGGTGGCGGACAAAGGCGGTTATCTGGAAGAGACGGCCGGATTCTCTTCTTTGGCGGCCAGGGCCAAGCAGATCATACGGCAGGGCCGTGAAACGTTGATGAGCGAGCTTTGCCACGGTGATCTCGATCAAGTGACACCTGAGACCGTGCTCCGGGCCGCACTGAAAAACGACACGGCCGCCCTGGAGATCCTGCAGCAGGCCTCCGCGGCCTTGGGTCGAGCCATAGCGAACATTATCAGTGTGCTCAACCCGGAACTGGTGATTTTGGGCGGAGAGTTCGGCGAGGCAGGTACCTTGGTCTTACGGCTGGTGGAGGAGCATATTCGGACCTTGCTGGCTACACCGCCGCCTATGAAGCTCTCGAGGCTCGGCCGTGACGCCGAGCTTTACGGAGCCATTTCTTTGGCTCTTGAGCGGGTCACTCCCGTTGTGAACGTCAGCATATCGCAGGCAACTTCCGTTGTTTAAAAGAAGGGAAGTTGATGAAGACAGGGAAGAAAATAGCTTGGATCGTGATTACGTCATAAGGAGGAGTCTTAATGGCAGCTAGCTGGGATGCGTTGGTTAAGGATTTCGAGCGCGGAGCGGATTTCCAGTACGATTTGGCCAAGTTTATCTCGTTTCAGGATCCTGAGGCCTGCGCCAGAGTACGCGCCATACCCAAATCCAAGATCACGGAGCATCCGAATCCGGATTTTAAAATAGAGGTCATTGAGGAGAAGCACGAGTTTTATCTGTCCTTTGCCCTGGATATCGTGTCGCGCATCAGTGCGGCTCGTGACGAAGGCCGACAGTTTGTCGGTATCTTCCCGGTAGGACCCGTGCCTCAGTTCGCCATGGCTGCGGCGATGATCAACCAGATGGGTATGTCATTGGATCACTGCCACTTCTTTGCCATGGACGAGTACGCGGACAAGGACGGCAATACGGCTCCGGCGGCTTGGCCCGGTTCGTTCCAGCAGGCCATGACCAGAAACTTCTTCTTGCGTGTTGATCCCAAACTGCGGCCCCCGATTGAGCAGGTGCACTTCCCGACCACTGACAAACTCGCCGTCTACGGCAAGATGATCGAAGATCTGGGCGGGGCCGATGTGGTCTACGGCGGTGTCGGTTGGTGTGGACACATCGCTTTCTGGGAATCCCATCTGGCTGAAGAGTTTGATGGTGATCTGGAAGTCTTTAAGGCTCAAGGCCCGCGCTTTGTGGAACTCCACCCCATGACGATCATGCAGAATGCCCTCCATTCATTCAGCGGCGACTGGTCTTGGGTTCCTCCGTACGCCAACACCATCGGTCCGGCGCAGATCGTCAATGCCCGCTATCGCTCCTTCTGGCTTGACGGTGAGTGCGGTCCCATGAGCTGGCAGCGCTTCATTGCCCGCCTGGCGGCCCACGGCCCCGTGACCCCGTACGTCCCGGGCTCCATCTTGCAGACCTTGCCCGGGCGCTATGTGATCTTGGGCAGTGTGGCCGACGACATGCACATCCATATGTCGTAACCACGGATCTGTGTAAGAAGACGTTTACGGGCATCCGCCCCCGCAAGGGGAAGGTTGCCCATTAATCAACAAAGGAGCCTGAAAATGCGTGTTCTAGCTGTTGGGGCCCACCCTGACGATCTTGAAATCCTCTGTGCCGGTACGCTTGCCCGCTATAAACAGGCCGGACATGAAGTGGTCATGGCTCACGCCTGCAACGGTGATTGCGGACACTTCATCATCCCGCCGGCTGAGTTGGCCGCTCAGCGGGCGGCCGAGGCGAAAGCGGCCGCCGCCATCCTCGGTGCCGAAGTCTTGACCATTCCCGATATGGGCGACGGCGATCTGAGAGCCGATGACGTCAAAGCCCGCATGGCCATGGTGGACATTATCCGTCTGGCTCGCCCGGATGTGATCATCACGCACGGGCCGGAAGACTATATGCCGGATCACGTGGCGGTAAGTGAACTGGTGTTTTCCGCGAGCTTTTTGGCCACCGTTCCGCACTGGAAGACCGAGCGGGACATTCCGCACCATGACAAGGTCGCCCCTATCTACTACATGGATACGTTGGCCGGCGTAGGATTTACGCCCGAGGAGTACGTCGATATCACCGAGACACTGGATATCAAGGTAAAGATGCTGGAGTGTCATGAAAGCCAGCTGACATGGATGCGGGAGCATGACAAGATTGACATGGTGGAGTTTGTGACCAGCTTGGCCCGGGCTCGCGGTCTGCAGTGCGGAGTGCCTTACGCGGAAGCCTTCCGTCGCTTGCGCGTCTATCCGAGGATGACTCCTTCGCGCTTGTTGCCCTGATGCGGGAAGGGTCATTTTGAGATCTTCTTGATGGGTCAGAAAGGGGCGGATAAACAGTGACTATTAGGTGGGGTGTGCTTGGTGCCGGCGGCATCGCGGATCGCCGGACCATCCCTGAAGGGATTACACAGGCCACGGATTCCAAGTTGGTGGCCGTGATGGACGTAGATGAGGGCCGGGCCCGGGCAGTGGGCGAGAAATACGGCGCAGATTGGCATGTCAATGCCCAGGATCTTCTGGAGCGTTCCGATGTGGACGCGGTCTATGTCGCCACTCCGGTTGCCTATCATGCTGAGCTGGTATGTGAGGCGGCACGCCAGGGCAAGCACGTCTTGTGCGAAAAACCGCTCGCTTTGAATGTGGCTGAAGCCGAACAAGCCATCAAGGCCTGCGATGAGCACGGCGTCAAATTGTCCGTAGGTTACATGATGCGCTTCCACGGTGCTCATCAGAAACTTAAGGAAATGCTGGACGGCGGTGAGTTCGGGCAGCCCGTACTGGCCCGTGCTCAGCTCACGTGCTGGTATCCCCCGATTCCGGGTGCTTGGCGTCAAAATCTGGCGCTGGGCGGCGGCGGCGCGCTCATGGATATGGCGACGCACTGCATAGACTTGTTGGAGATGCTGTTGGGGCCGGTTGAGTCAGTCATGGCTGATGTCAGCACCCAGACGCATGACTATGAGGTTGATGACTCGGCCTTGATACTGTTGCACTTCCAAAGCGGTGCGAAGGCCGTGGTGGACAGCAATTTCAACGTACCTGACGTTGCGGCCACGAATGTACTGGAGATCTACGGCACCAAAGGCAGCGTAATCGGCAGCGGTACCATCGGACAGGACTCGGGCGGCCGGCTCACAGGACGCCTTGAGCGCGAGGATCGAGGCTATGATGCGCAGCAGCAGCGTGTCACTGTAGCCGAGGAGTTGCCCTTCACGCAGGTGAATCCCTATCGGGCGGAGGTTGAAAGCCTCATCCGGGCCATCAAGAACGATACAACGCCGGAAGTCAGCGGCGAGGTTGGTCTGCGGAATCTCAAGGTCGCCTTGGCTGCCTATGAGGCCGCTCGTCTGGGCAAAGCCGTACGGATTTCGTAATTGCATCCCGTGGCAGCAGGAAACCGGGAATCGATGGCAAAAGGAACCGATGGTTCTACGTAACTCATTACGGGTTACTAAAGAAGGCTAATAAACTGCGGCGACCGGGATGCTGTGGTCATCCCGGATGCCCGATGTGAGAGGTGTGTATTCATGTCGAAAGAGGCTCTGGCCATCAACGGCGGCACCCCTGTAACCACTGAGTCGTTCCCGATGTGGCCGCAATTTGAAGAGTCGACCATCCAGGCGGCCATGGAGCCGTTGCGTTCGGGTCTGGTGAACTACTGGACCGGAACCCGTGGTGTCGAGTTCGAGAAGAAGTTTGCTGAATGGTGCGGTGCGAAGTACGGCATTTCGACGTCAAACGGCACCAGTGCTCTGCACACGGCGGTGGCCGCCCTGGGCATCGGCCCCGGTGATGAGGTCATCACGCCCTCGTATACGTTTATCGCTTCGTCTTTCTGCATCTGCCAAGCCGGTGCTGTCCCGGTCTTTGCCGATGTCTGCAAAGAGACGCACACCATCGATCCGAAGTCGATCGAAGAGAAGATCACGGATAAGACCAAGGCCATCGTCGTAGTCCATCTTTACGGTATACCCTGTGATATGGACCCGATTATGGAGATCGCCCGCAAGCACAACTTGTACGTCATAGAAGACTGTGCTCAGGCCCATGGAGCGGTCTACAAGGGTAAGAAGGTCGGCACCATCGGTGACGTCGGTTGCTTCAGCTTCTGCCAGAGCAAGCACTTCACCACGGGCGGGGAAGGCGGAGCCATCGTCACTGACGATGAAGAACTGGCTTGGCAGTGCCGTTCATTCCGTGACCACGGTTACAACGTAAGAGAGCGCCTCCGCCTGTTGGAGCTTGAGGCGAAGCTGCTTTACATCCACGACAGAGTCGGCTTCAACTACCGCTTGACCGAGACGCAGTCCGTGATCGGACTCCATGAGCTGGCGCGGATGGATACCTGGAACCTGCCCAACCGGCGCCGCAACGGTGAGATGCTCTTGGAAGCCTTGCGCGATTGCCCGCAGGTACAGTATCTGCCTCCGCACAAGGAAAACGGTATCGAAAACGCCTTCTGGCTGTTCCCGATCGTTCTCAATCTCGACCGGCTCACATGCGACAAGGCGACCTTCATGGAAGCCCTTGGGGCTGAGGGAGTTCCGGCGGTCTTCGTGTTGTGGCCGCAGAGCTACAAAGAAAGGGCCTTCAGAGAGCATGTCGGTTTTGGTGAGGCGCGCTATCCCTTCCGCGATTCTTTGACCAATCCCGAAAGCGTTGCTTATGACAAGGTCTTCTGCCCCAACGCCGCTTGGCTTGAGGAGCGCACATTCAGCTTCCCGGTCCACCCGGTGTATGAGCCGCATCACATTGAGCTGATGATTGAGGCCTTCCTGAAAGTGGCCAAGGCGTACGCCAAGTAGGAGCAGGTTTTCGCAGTAGTCTCTTAGATACGTAATGGCAGGGGGTCGCAAAGGCGATGAGTCAGGTACGCTTAGGAATTGTCGGATGCGGAGGAATGTCCAAAGCGCACGCCCGTGGTTTCGCGGAGATCGCCGATCGGGTTACCGTAGCCGCTACCGTGGATATCATTGAGGAGCGTGCTCAGCAGGCTGCAGAGCTCTTCCCGGAGGCCAAAGCCGCCACGGATTACCGCGCCGTCCTTGACGATGTGGATGCGCTGTTGTTGGTCTTGCCGCATCATCTGCACCATTCGATCGCCAAGGATTGTCTGGAAGCTGGTAAGCATGTGTTGCTGGAAAAGCCGATGGCCAACACGGAAGAGGAGTGCCTGGATCTGATCGCGACGGCTGAGAAAGCCGATCGCGTGCTGATGATAGCCTACTGCATGCGCTTCCATCCTTTGATCGTCCGGCTGAAGCAGCTTGTTGACGAGAAGGCCTACGGCGAGATGTTCCAGTTTTCGATCTGGACGGAGCAGCTTACCAAGTACCCGCCCGATCACTGGGCGAGCAGTGCCGCCACTTTAGGAGGCGGACAGCTGTTCAGTCACGGATGTCACTACATCGACCTCTTGCTCTGGTTCATGGGTAAACCGATTCGTGGTACTCATGTCGGTACCAACTACGGCACTCCGTGGATGGAGCGAGAAGGAACCAGTAACGTCATGATGGAGTTTGAGGGAGGCCGCCTGGGCTACCACTTCGGCACATGGGGGGCTCGCGGCTCGCGGTTGCGCTACTCCTTCCATGCCCATTGCACGGACGGTATGCTCGAAGCCGCCACGACGCAGGGTAAACTCTATGTGCACCGGAAAGGTCAGACACAGCTTCTCATGGAAGCAGAACCGGGCAAGCATACACAGAATGAGATGATACACTTCCTGGAGTGTATCGAAACGGGACGGCGTCCGCTCACAGACGGTCCGGGCAGTCTGCAGGGCTTGCGAGTCATTTGGCGTATGTATGAGGCCGAAGAGAATCGCACCGTAGCCGATCTGCGCGGATTGGGCCTTAACGAGATGTAGAGAAAAAAGGCGCAGGCGATAAGCTCTGCGCCTCTGCTTACGCGGTGAAGGCTAAGCCCTGAGTTGATCGATCTCCTCTGATCGCTCGCTCAATTGCTGTCAAGTGCCTGGAGCACTACGTAACAGCAAGTAAACAGGGCACCCCGGGGTGTTCCGTCTGCCGCAGGCGGTTAAGCGGCACGGATCACGGCCACGGGCAGTGTCACCCGTAGCAGCCGCCTGGAAACACTTGTGAAAGGACCTTAACCGCCGTAAGGCGTGTAGCACCGTGAAAGGCGCGCTGGCGCGGGCAGGGGTGTTGTGACATGCCCCTGCCATCGCGCCGGGCAATGTCAAGTGTTTGAACAACGATCTTGCCGCCGATCATCCGGCGCCGGAGCGCTACACTTACGCAGGCGCGATTCGGCGGTTCGCACCATACTTGGTGCTTCAAGGTAGGTGATTTGGATGCAGGCAGGTTTTGGGGAAGTGGTCATCACTCCTCCCTTGGGGATGGCCATGGCGGGATACTTCAGTGCCCGCTACGCTGAGGGTATCAAGGATGACCTGTACTCCCGGGCACTGGTGGTGTCGCAGGATGACACGCATGTGGCACTTGTGACGACAGACCTGATCTCGATCTTGTCGGAGGATGTAGCCGCCGTCAGAGAACGCGTCCAAGAGCGACTGGGCATCCCCGGATCGAACGTACTTATTGCCGCCTCTCATACGCATACCGGGCCGGTCACCCATCGTCGACCGGGCACTCTGCGCAGCGATCGATACATGGAACTGTGGGCGGATCTCACGGCCGGTGCCGTTGAGCTTGCTTTTCGCGATCGAATGGAAGTCACTCTGGGCGTAGGAAAAGGCTCTCTGCCCGGTGTGGCTTTCAATCGTCGGTTCTTCATGAAAAACGGCTACGTGCACACCAATCCGGGCCTCGGAAACCCGGATATCATCGAACCGGCCGGACCGGCAGACGCCGACGTTATCGTGCTTCGTTTTGACGGTCCTGACGGTACTCCCGTGGGTATGCTCACCGGCTTCGCCTGTCACTGTGACACGGTCGGTGGCAACAGATTCTCGGCGGACTGGGTAGGTGTCGCCGCGGCCAAGATCCGCGAGATAATGCAACCGCAGGGGTCTTCGAGGCCTTTTGGCGTCATGGTGATCAACTGCGCCAGCGGTGATATAAACCATTACAACGTCAAGGATCCTGCCAGGCGGAAGCGGTGGCCGAGCTTCAGCGAGGAGATAGGCATGGGACTGGCCGGAGAGGCCGTGCGCGTCGCGGTCAGCTTGACACCGGAAGCCCACGATCAGGTGGGGACCGCTGTGACGGACGTCGGCCTTCAGCGTATGCCTGTTGAAGAATTTCTGGCCAAAAGCAAACGGGCCGTGGAGGATCCGAAGGTCGGTCGTATGGAACGGACGCGGGCAGAGGCCAATCTCAAGCGGACGAGCTACGACGAACCGGAAGAGTTCACTCAAGAAGTGATGTGCGTGAGGATCGGTCCGGCGCTGATCATGAGCGGACCGGGAGAGATGTTCACTGAATTGGGATTGCGCTTCAAGAACGCTTTTCCCGATGCCTTTGCGATGGTGGCGAACCTGGCCAACGGCTGGCTAGGGTATGTACCCAGTGCCCGAGCCTATGAAGAGGGCGGCTATGAGGCTCGCTCCACTCGCTTGCAGCCGGGAAGCGGAGAAGCCCTCATCGATGCCGGCATCGCTTTGGGAGAAGAGCTCATGAAATGAGATCGGTGTTGAGGGCTCGACTTGATCGACCTTCTCAGACTTGTCTGGTCTTTGAGGGGTGGACTGATCGTCGGTCCGGGGTTGCAGTATCTTGACGGGAGCGCGAGGAGCGGGGGTGTCTTGGCCCGCTCCGGCATGCAAGCGTTTGACAAGAGATCTCCGCCGATCATCCGGTGCCAAAGCGCCATCATATCGCAAGAGCGCTTCGGCGGGATCATATCAGCTTCAAGGGGGGAAGTCTGTTGCCTGACAAAAAGCTGCTGCTGTTTCCTGAACCACAGGAATGCGAGATCAAGCCGGGTTATGCCGTCTTAGCCGAAGGACAGACTCTTCGTTGCTCCATTGTAGTGGCCGCTGATGCCTCTGCCATGGAGAGAACCGCCGCCCAGATCATCCAGAAGGCCGTGTGTGATAAAGCCGGCGCTTTGCCGCCCATCTGCTCATCGGCACCGGCGGCTGGTACTCTGCCCATCTGGGTCGGTGAGATCGCACGCAGAGTCTTGCGGGACGAAGCCTTTGAGTTCACCAACAGGGCCAAGACCGCCGGGTTGGATATGCCGAGCGGAGAGGCCTATGCACTTGAGGTGACACCCACCAGGGTAGCTTTGCGCGGAATCGGGGGAGCGGGGACTTTCTACGCCGCTCAGACTCTGGCCCAATTGATGTCGCGTCAAAGCAACGAACTGTTGGTTCCGCTTGCCAGTATCCGAGACTGGCCTCTGATGAATGAGCGAGGGCTCTACGTTGAGTCCAAGTGGGGCCAGGATCTGATGACTCTGGAAGACTGGAAGGATGCCATCGATCAGCTGGCTTCCTTGAAGATGAACCTGCTGGGCATCGGGGTTTACGGATGCTGGCGGATGCAGTATGATATGCGGCCTACGGAGTTCTTGTTGCTGCCGCTGGAGAAGTATCCTGATCTGCATACGCGCAAGACACTTGATTACTACTCGGCGCGCGAGAATGCGTGGCAGTCGCTCACCTACTTGCCGGCCATGTATGAAGATGACTTCTTCGGTGAGGTCGTCGCCTACGGCCGCAGCAGGAATGTCAAGGTGCGCCCGCATTTCAACAGTCTGGGGCACAACACTCTGATCCCGCGTCTGTATCCGGAGGTATCCTCCAAAGATGCCAACGGTCAGCCGAGAGGATACGGATTCTGCTTGTCCAATCCGGCCACGTTCAAAATGATGGAGGACATCCTGGGCGATATCGTCGATCGCTATCTGGCGCCCCACGGTGTCGATGATTTCCACCTCGGTCTGGACGAAGTCTGGCCCATCACCGGTCTTTATGATTATCATCCGCAGCAGAGAGTCGAGCCCTGGTGTGAGTGTGCCGCTTGCCGTCAGGCCGATCAGAACGCACTCTTTATAGAGTACGTACTGAGTCTGGCCGACACACTCAAAGCCCGGGGAATCCGCCATATAACCATATGGCATGATCAGCTCGAGCGCATGGGTGTTTTGGATGAGGCGTTTGTCGAACTGCTTGAGGAGCGCGGCTTAAAGGATAGTATCATTCTCAACTGGTGGCGCTATGCGGTGACGCCCTTTGAGACCACCAAGCCGGAGCTCGGTTTGCGTCGAAGGGTCTCACCGTTGGGAGGCTACTGGCTCTGGTCACCTTATCGCAACTACCTCATCAATATTGAGAGCATGAGCCGTTTAGGCATAGACGAGGCAGCTGAGGGCCTGGAGGCTTACTCACTGTATGATGACGCTTTCGACAATCACCAGAGATTGCTGGCGGATTGCGGATGGAACATCAATTCAGTGGGCTCCCTGGCCGAATGGAAAGAGAAGTATGCCCGCTATGTCTTCGGTTGCGAGTGGGAGAAAGGTCTCCGGGCCATGAAAGACTTTGACGAAGTGAGTGAGCTGGGCACAGCTCTGCTTAGCTTCGTGCAGAGACTCGATGCCTATCCGTACACTTACGTCCATCCTGAACGCGCCTATCCGCGTTCCTATCCACAGGAGGCATTGGCTGCCCTGTTGGCCGATGAGCAGGGAGCTGAACGGCTACAGGCCGCGATCGATGCTTCGGAGCGGGCACGTCAGACCTTTGAGGAACTGGCGCTGAAGCGGGTGCCGCGCGGTGATCTTGCCGCCCAGATGGAAGTGGAGGCATGGCGGGTAGAGGGGTTGGTCAAAGTTTTTGACAACCTCGTCAAAGCCAAGGAAGCCTATGACCAGGCGAGCCAGGCGTCTGACGACGAGGCGCTGCGTGCGGCGGTGGCCACGGCGCGTGATTACATCGCTGATGCACTCGCCGTTCACTATCGGGTGACCCTCGTCTGCGAACAGAAGAAGGCGGACTACCTGCAGCCGACGGTGCTGCGCAACTGGAGCACCATGTTGCCCTTCCTCGAGCAGACACTCGCCGCTCTGGAACGGTGCTTGGCGGGGGCTCCCCTCCCGGACATCGGTTGGACGGCTTCTGCGTAGTACTTAAGTGGCGTGAATATCGGTTTGAACGGACAGCGGCGCACAAGAAACTGTGCGCCGCTGATCTGTGTGTGCCCGGCATGCTTGCCGAGCCGGAAGGTTGAAAGAAACCTTCGTTACCTGCCAGTGGGAAAACAACCCGTAGGCAAGGGCGTCGCCGGTAACGGCGGGGTCTGAAGGAAGCCGAAGG
>JBMNSS010000042.1:0-18623 GCA_050945315.1 Limnochordia bacterium
AAACACTTGCCTTCGACCGCTTTGGACGGAGGTATGGTCATCAACTATCTGCCTCCGGCGCGCCGTGACTGGCGCCAAGGCGTTCCCGAGGAGTCCTACCATCCTGATGTCGCGAATTTGCACCGCTTTTAGGTGTAGGTAGTGCATCATTCTAGTCGTAGTCCATTCGTAGGTTTTCCGGCGCGATGGGTAGTGCTGCGGGCAGTCCGCATGCACGACACTTCTTGTTTCTTGGTGTTCTTGGCGCGAATGACCCTGAAATCCAATTACGGTGCCTATTCCCGGGGGGAAGTCTCGCATAAAGGGCGAAGCAATAACGCCGGACAGTTATTCTCGTGGTCAGAGAGGAGCGCGTTGACTGAATGACCCTCTACGAGATTCTCGCACACTCTGCCGCCAAGGTGGCAGGGGGCATGTGTTTGCGCTATGAGGATACGACCTACTCATATGAGCAGGTCTATATGATCGTCAATCGGCTCGGGCATCATCTACAAGAACAAGGCGTGCAACCCGGCGACAGGGTGGCCCTGGTCCTGCCGAACACGCCGGCCTTTATCTTCGCCTATTTCGCGGTCACTGCCATCGGTGCTGTCGCGGTGCCCATCAATCCCGTGTGGACGGCGGAAGAATTGCGCTTTGTCTTTCGCGATGCTCGCTGCCGTTTCGTCATAGCCGCCCCGTTGTCAAGCGTAAAGAACGCTATATCCGGAATGGACATCCCGTACTTGGTAACGGCGGGTCCACAAGCTCATACGTGGCAAAGGATAGTCGAATCGGGAGATGAATCACCACTCAACGTCCCGGTTTCCGAAACCGATTTGGCTGTCTTTATCTACACATCGGGCACCACGGGCAAGCCCAAAGGAGCCATGCTTACGCATCGCAACCTGCTGCACAATGTGGCCTCCACGATCAAGGCTATTGAGGCCCATGAGCTGGATGTCTTTTTGTGTGTCCTGCCTCTGTTCCATTGTCTGGCAGCCACGGTCACCATGCTTGTCCCATTGAGCCTGGGTGCTGAGATCGTACTCATGGAGCAATTCGTTCCCCATGTCGTTGTGGCGGCGATCGCCAACTACCGCATCAGCGTGCTTGTGGGTGTTCCCGCTATGTTCGTGGTACTCACCGCCGCGAAAATACCGCAGGAGACCATGGCCAGCATACGTGTCTGCCTATCCGGTGGAGCTCCGCTGCCCCTGGCCGTACTGGAGGGCTTTCAGCAGACCTACGGCATCCCGATACGGGAAGGCTATGGGCTGTCTGAAGCCTCGCCGGTGGTATCAGTGAACGTTCCGCATCGCATAAAACCGGGTACCGTCGGACCACCGATTCCGGGTGTCAAGGTGCGCGTCGTCGATGAAGAAGGCCGCGATGTGTCTGCCGGCCAGCCGGGTGAGTTGCTGGTGCAAGGTGAGAATGTTATGGTGGGGTATTTCGGGCTACCGGAGGCTACAAAAGAAGCGCTTCGCGACGGCTGGCTTCACACCGGTGATATCGCCACGTTGGACGAGGATGGCTATATCACCATCATTGACAGACTGAAAGACATGATCATTGTCGGTGGATTAAAGGTATATCCTCGTGAAGTCGAAGAAGTCTTGTACGCTCACCCCAAGATCAAAGAAGCAGCGGTCGTCGGAGTGTCACATCCGATACGCGGTGAGTCCGTGAAGGCGGTAGTCAGCGTCAAACCCGGTGAGGAATTGACCGCTTCTGAGCTTCTCGTCTACTGCCGAGATCATTTGGCAAATTACAAAATACCTAAGACAGTACTCTTTGTTGACGAGCTGCCCAAGTCTTCCAGCGGCAAGATTCTCAGGCGGATGCTGGTTGATGCCGAGGCCGAGCCAGTGGTCACTCAGTCGTCCTGACCCGTCTTGTTTATTGACAGGGTCTCGTCCCCGGCGTATACTTATCTTGCCCAACGTATGAACAATTGTTCATACGTTGGTGGAGGTGAGATACGTGGGAGAGACCCTGATCAATCATGAGTCCCCTCAGTGCTGCAGCCGATGCCAAGGACACGATCACTGCGATACTGCGTCATACCGAGAGCCGATCATTCGCCTTTCGGTGGGTTCGTTATTCTTTCTCTCAGCTCTTTTGTCTCACGATCCGTGGGATCTTTGGCTGTATATGATCGCCTATCTTCTTCTCGGCAGTCCGACCCTCAGGCGGACCGTGGAGAGCATCAAAACCGGGAGCCTTTTCAACGAGAGTACCCTGATGGCTATAGCCACAACGGGTGCCATCGCCATCAGAGAGTATCCTGAGGCAGTAGCGGTCATGTTGTTTTACGAGATTGGGGAACTGCTGCAAGAGGTCGCGGCGGGGCGTTCCAGACGGTCCATCGAGTCTCTGATGGATGTACGCCCGGAGTTCGCAAATCGTCTGGAAGCCGACGGCACCATTTCGATCGTCGATCCTCAGCTTATTGTGCCTGAGGATATCATTGTCGTCAGGCCGGGCGAGCGCATTCCGCTGGACGGAATGATCAAGGACGGGCGATCATTTGTCGATACCGCGGCCTTGACCGGCGAATCCGTGCCGCGTCGGGTGGAATCCGGAAGCACTGTGCTCAGCGGCTTCGTCAATCAGACGGGTCTTTTGACCGTTGAGGTCACTGCTGAGTATAACGACAGCACCGTAGCCCGCATACTCAGGCTGGTGGAAGAAGCCGAGACACGCAAAGCCCCCACGGAGCGCCTTGTTTCTCGCTTCGCTCGTTTCTACACTCCGGCTGTGGTTACTGCGGCCGCCTTGTTGGCGCTCATTCCCCCTGTCTTCTTTCAGGCGAGCTGGCCAACCTGGGGTTACAGAGCTCTGTTATTCCTGGTCGTCTCCTGTCCATGTGCGTTAGTCATATCGGTGCCGTTGGGCTTCTTCGCCGGCTTAGGGGCCGCAGCTCGTCACGGGATACTGATCAAGGGTGCGAGCTTTCTTGAAGCACTTCACGGCATTCGTACAGTTGCCTTTGACAAGACCGGTACACTGACTGAAGGAGTCTTTTCCGTAAACAGGCTGCATCCTCAGCCGGGTACAACCGCCGAAGAGTTGCTGCGTTTGGCGGCATCGGCTGAGCATCATTCACTGCATCCCATCGCCGAATCATTGCGCCAAGCATACGGAAAACCCGTCACGGAAGATATCTCTTCCTTCTCCGAGATATCAGGGGAAGGGGTCATCTGTCACGTAGGTAACGACGAAGTGGCAGTGGGCAATCTACGACTGATGTCACGGTTGGGAATAGAGGTGGCGGATACAGCTGACGACGTAGCATCTACAACGGTTCATGTGGCACGTAACGGGCAATACATCGGACGCGCTATGATCAGTGACCGCTTGCGTCCGGATGTCCCAACAGCCCTCGCGCGATTACG
This sequence comes from Limnochordia bacterium, assembly GCA_050945315.1. GTDB lineage: Bacteria > Bacillota > Limnochordia > DTU080 > DTU080 > DTU080. The sequence continues at coordinate 3,381 of JBMNSS010000042.1, forward strand.
GCGGCTGGGAATCAGGCGATTGGCGATGTTGACGGGTGACCACCGCTCAGTGGCAGAGTCGTTAGGGGAGCGCTTGGGTATTGACACCGTCAAAGCGGAGCTCCTTCCTCACGAAAAGGTGGCCGAGCTTGAGCAGCTTAAAGCGGAAACCGACGGAGGTGTAATGTTCGCCGGTGACGGTCTGAATGACGCTCCGGTATTGGCCCGAGCCGATATCGGCGTGGCCATGGGGGGGCTGGGGGCGGAAGCCGCGTTGGAGGCGGCCGATATAGTGCTGATGGGCGATGAGCCCTCCCGCCTCGCACAAGCTATAGCGATCGCTCGTCGCACACGGGCGATTGTTTGGCAGAACATCATGGGGGCCTTTGCCGTGAAAGGTACGGTCTTACTTCTGGGCGGGCTCGGCATGGCCAGTCTGTGGGAAGCCGTTTTCGCGGACGTGGGTGTCGCGCTCTTAGCGATAGTCAACAGCTCGCGAATCATGGTGAGACCTTTTGCCAAAGAGACAGGATATGAAGGCCGTTTGATCGACCCAGTCACCGACCCGACTCCTGTTCTTCATAGTGGTCCAGGGCGGCTCGGATGAGCTGGACAATGTGATCGTCGTCAAGAGAGTAGTAGGCCATCTTGCCTTCCCGTCGGTACTTCACGAGACGAAGACTACGCAGTAACCGCAAATGATGCGAGACTGAAGAACTGGAGACGCCGAGCAAGGCTGCAATGTCACAGACGCACAACTCACACCGAGAAAGCGCCCACACGATTCGCGTACGCGTTTCGTCCCCGAGCACCTTGAAGATCTCAGAGACTCCGCCCACGCGCTCCAGATCGGCCTTGAGCTGATCAACGCGAGTACCGTCAGACAGGAACTCATCGCAGACATCAGGGGCTTTCGATTCTTTGCGCTCCATGCTTACTCTCCTCAAAACACCAAGGATGGTGTCACCCCGCCGAAGATCATATGGCACCGGGACCGGCTGATCGGCAGAGGTGTTCTCGTTGGCAGATTTGACATTGAGTGGCAAGATGCAAGAGTGTGCTTCGGCACGCCGACCTCTGCACGCGCATCTGTCAGGGCGCGCTCCGGGCCCTGTTGCAGCGCCCTCCTTTAAGGATAGCGAGCGCTTCTCCTGCTGGTGGCACCGCCTGTTGTCTTGATCCTTGACGGACAACCACCCGCAGTCCGGAGCCGACCCGGCTGCCCGCGTCAACCGTTCGTGACGTGGCGCTCTAAGGGCTTCAAATCGCTTGAACTGGCGACTTTACACCAGTCGGCTTGGATCAAGGCTGTCGCCTCGGTTAGGTCGATTTCCGCTGTTGACAGCGTAGCACATGCAGGTTGTTTGTGCAATTCGATCCCCAAACAGGATAGGGGGGAGAGAGGGTACTGGGCCACGAGCCCAGGAGGGGTATGAAAAAAACAAGACCCCATGCAACTTCATGGGATCTTGTCTATGGTTGGTGCCCGGGACGAGACTTGAACTCGTACCCCTTGCGGGACACGCCCCTCAAACGTGCGCGTCTGCCAGTTCCGCCACCCGGGCCAACTACTGCCTTATTATAATAGACGAAGCAGCGGTTTGTCAACGTTCTGGACGCGGGGGCAGGAAAATTCCTGCCCCCGCGCGTAAGTTACGTTTCTTAGAAGTCCATGTCACCGCCGGGATTGGGCGTTGCGGACTCCTTCTTCGGGATATCAGCAATCAATGCCTCGGTGGTGAGCAACATACCGGCGATCGACGCCGCGTTCTCCAATGCCGTACGAGTCACCTTCACAGGATCCACGATACCGGCCTCCACCATGTCGACAAACTCCTCGGTTAAGGCGTTAAGGCCGATACCCGGCTTTTCGGACTTGACCCGTTCAACGACGACTGATCCCTCAAGTCCCGCGTTATTGGCGATCTGACGCAGGGGCTCGTACAACGCCTGCTTCACAATCCTCACTCCGGCGACTTCATCACCCTCGAGAGCGAGATCATCCAAGGCCTTGGCCACGTTGACTAGAGTGACTCCGCCTCCGGCGACGATACCCTCTTCAACGGCCGCACGTGTGGCATGTACAGCGTCCTCAATGCGGTGTTTCTTCTCCTTGAGTTCAGTCTCAGTCGCTGCACCGACTCTGATTACGGCTACGCCACCGGCCAACTTGGCGAGACGCTCCTGCAGTTTCTCGCGATCGTAATCCGAATCGGTCTCCTCAATCTGACGCTTGATAAGCTCAATGCGTCCCTGGACAGCGCTTTCGGAACCTTTACCTTCGATGATGGTAGTGGACTCCTTGGTGATCACTACTCGCCGGGCCTGACCGAGCTGACTCAGTTGAACATTCTCCAGTTTCAAACCGAGATCCTCAGATATGAACTGCCCGCCCGTCAAGATGGCGATGTCCTCAAGCATAGCCTTGCGGCGGTCGCCAAAACCCGGAGCCTTGACCGCGGCGACGTTCAGTGTACCGCGAATCCTATTCACTACAAGGGTCGCCAGAGCCTCACCTTCGATATCCTCGGCGATGATCAACAGAGGCTTGCCTGCTTGAACAACCTTCTCCAAGACGGGGAGGAGATCATGGACATTGGAGATCTTCTTCTCATGAATCAGAATGTAGGGTTCCTCAAGCTCGCACTCCATGGTCTCGGTGTTGGTCACGAAGTAGGCGGAGATGTAACCCTTGTCAAATTCCATACCCTCGACAACTTCGATGGTGGTCGTCGTGCCTTTAGCCTCTTCAACGGTTATGACACCATCTTTGCCGACCTTTTCCATCGCTTCGGCCACCAGCGAACCGATTTCAGGATCATTGCCCGCAATGGAGGCGACATGAGCGATGTCCTTATGGTCGTCAACGGGAATGGCCAACTTCTGAATCTCGGCCACTGCGACCTCAACGGACTTGTCGATGCCCTTCTTGAGAATCATGGGATTGGCGCCGGCAGCTACGTTCTTGAGCCCCTCACGAACGATAGCCTGAGCCAAAACCGTCGCCGTGGTCGTACCGTCACCGGCCACGTCGTTGGTCTTGCTTGCAATCTCTTTGCACAGCTGGGCACCCATGTTTTCATAGGGATCAGAGAGTTCAACTTCCTTGGCTACCGTGACCCCGTCTTTGGTGATCGTCGGCGAGCCGTATTTCTTCTCCAACACAACGTTGCGACCCTTGGGACCAAGGGTTACCTTTACCGCATCGGCTACGATATTTACGCCTTGCTCAAGCGCTTTGCGTGCTTCCGCATCAAAAGCAAGTTGCTTACCTGCCACAGTTGTCCACTCCCTTACAAGAAAGCAATTTATCCTTCGTGGCTACATGGATTGTTGTCCTGAAAACACAACCCCTAGCTTACGATGGCCAGAATATCGCTCTCGCGCAGAATCAGGTACTCTTCACCCTTGATCTTTACCTCAGTGCCGCCGTACTTGGCAAATATGATGCGATCCCCCTCTTTTACTTCAAGAGGTACGCGCTCACCGTTGTCGAGCAACTTACCCGTGCCGACAGCGATCACTTCACCCTGCTGCGGCTTCTCTTTCGCAGTATCCGGTAGAACAATGCCACCTGCGGTAAGCTGTTCTTCTTCAATGGCCCGGACGACAACCCGGTCTCCCAAAGGTCTCAACGTCATGCAATGCTCCCTCCTAATATGTTCATGCTCTATGTTGACCGGCTATTAGCACTCGCGGCCCGCGAGTGCTACCACGTCCTAATATAGCTCAAATCTTTCCTGTGTCAATACCCATCCGAGAGAAAACGTGGAAAGCATCGGGGTTTTCCAGGCTATGATAAGGTGCCCGCTCTATAGACGCTTATGTAGTCTCTAGGACAGCTTCTCAGTGCGGAACAGGGAAAAACGCATAACCTGCCGCTTGACGTCCTCAACTACCTCACGATAGGTCGCGGTGCCGGCAATCAACCGGAAATAAAGGGCCAATGTGGACGGGCTACGTTCCAGCAGTTCGAAGAACAGTCGCGGTAGCCTGTACAGTTGGCCGGCTATCCAACGGGCCAATGCCAACTCACGCGTGATGCGCTCTTCGATCTCCGCCTGATAGGCCGAGAAATCCTGCGCTCCCCCGTTAAGATACTCCAAGACGTGACGAGCCGCAATATGACCACTGAGCAGCGCGTGAGAAATCCCCTCTCCCGAAAGGGGGTCGCAAAGGGATGCCGCGTCACCAGCGAGACAGACCGACCCTCTATGGAGCGACCTTCGCCTGCCGCCAAGGGGTATCGGGTGGCCACTCCTGCGGGAGGGATATCCATCCAGCTGACAATGCTCCAGCAAGCGCTTCAGATGCAATGGCAGCTGTGAGTTTCTGGGTGAAAAACTGCCTGCACCGGTGCTGAGACCGTGCTTCTTGGGAAAAATCCAACCGTAGCCCCAGGGCGGACCACCATAGGAAACATACGCCTCGCCATCCCACCGGCGCGACACTTTCTCCGGCACTGATATTTCCTGTTCGATGGCCGCTCCGCTTCTCTGGGGTTGCAGCCCAAGTGAGCGGGCGACACGCCCGTTCGCTCCGTCACATCCCACGAGACATCGCGCCTTGAGACTCCGAGTAGACGTGTGCACGGTCGCACCGGAAGGTGTTATTTCCACATCGACGACCGGCTCTCCGCACAACACCGTGGCGCCGGCATCCTTGGCGGCCTCTAAGAGCACGTGGTCGAACTGCTTACGCATGACAAACCGGCAGATAGGCTCTTGAGCGGTGTGTGTCAGTTCATCACCCAGCCGGAGAGCGACGCGGACGGTGTACAACTCGGCCTCCACGGTCTCTTCCCACGCGGGCACCTGGAGCTGCCTTTCGGCGGCGGCGGAGATCGCACCTCCACAGCATTTGTCACGCGGAAAAACGGCTTTGTCGATCCCCAAAGCGCGGACACCGGCCAAACTGATATCCCTTAGGACTGTAGAACCTGCGGGCCCCAGTCCGACAACAATACAATCGTAGTGGCCTGACACATGCATCCCTCCAAGAAAAAGCCATGTGATACTTGAAACTCCCCAAAGGACTGCCCCTGTTTAGCCTACTACAGCTCACGCCCACGGGCCAGCTACATAGAATGTGTCTGAGGTCACTGTATTATCCTGCACACTCTGACCAGGAGAGTGCCACCTCAGTGAAGTAAATCTACGGTACAGTTGACTCAGGCGGTCGCCGGCGTTGATACCCATGTTGAGCCTTTGGCTTGAACGACCTGCCAAGCCTCGGATGACGTGCTCCGATCACCGATTCCGCTCCGGGAGGGACCCCATGCGACGCTTCGCCACGGGTTACGTGGCAGCCGGTCTATCCACACGTATCAAGACCAAGCGCGGCGTGCGCTGAAAAACCGATAGGGGTGGGTTACAGGTTCTCTCTTATCCGACCGAAGACAGTACGTCTTAAACGGCAATATGGTCCGCTGATGATTGAAGGGAAACACGAAAGCGCGCACACGAGGGTCACGTCGCGGTTCGACAGCGCTGAGATTCTGATATATTGGTTAGTAGTCTCGTTAGTCTTTATGGAACGTACATGAGCGGCCACAGTCCCTCGCTCAACCGACTTAAGCTGTCCGGGGGCCACGTCCTTGGCTGGTTCAGGCTTTCCGGAGAACCCTGCGGGCGATGCAGGCACAAATCAAGGACACCGATGTCACACCCATTGAGGCCATCCGTTGGCATCGGCGAGGGCGCCGTTCACCGCCGTAATGCAGCGCCTTGAACAATGCACAGACGTGAGCGCCGTACAACGTCAACTGTCTGAGGGAAGATGTTGCGGCGCTCATCCGGCACCGGAGTGCCGAATTGCGTAGACGCCTTCGGCCCGGTGCGAACCGGTCGCGGTGCTTCGGGAAGACGGGATCAAGGAATACTCCGGGAGTGAGATCAGCTATGCTTGGAAGAGGATTAGGTTGGCACGATACGGTAGAACCCCCCATGGTGTTGGAGAACAAACCTCGCAAATGCGGCCTGACCATGGCCATAGACAAGGGCCTGGGGCTCAATGCCTTGACTGACTTGCTGGACATGGCAGCGCCGCACATCGACTTCCTCAAGTTGGGCTTCGGTACTTCACTGATGTACCCCCCGGGCATCCTGGAGGAGAAGATTGCCCTTGCACATCGCTATTCAGTGGCTCTGTACCCCGGCGGCACACTTCTCGAGGTAGCGGAAATCCAAAACAAGGCTGATGCTTGGCTCGATCGGCTCTGCCGCCTGGGATTCAATGTCGTTGAGATATCGGACGGAACCATATCCTTGACACCGCAGCGTCGGAAAAGCTTGATCCAATCGGCGGTCTCGCGGGGGTTGCGCGTCATCACCGAGATCGGTAAGAAGGAGAAAGGCTATCGCTTCAACGTGGAGGACGTGCACGCTCAGATGGAGGCCGATTTGGAATCCGGAGCCGAGCGAGTCATTATCGAGGCGCGGGATTCGGGTCGCGGCGTGGGCGTTTTTGACGGTGAAGGGCAGACTGACCGCGAGCTTGTTGAGCGCATCATGGACGGCGTGGCTGATCCCACGACCGTGATTTGGGAAGCGCCGTTGGTCTCCCAACAGCAGCAACTCATCTTGCTGTTTGGAGCGAACGTCAACCTGGGCAACGTGCAAGTTGATGACGTGATTACTCTTGCGGCTACACGTGCCGGCTTGCGCGGGGACACTTTTCGAGATTATGCAGGGCGCATGGGTAAAGAATGTGACAGCGCATAGATAATTTGGGGTATGTGAAGGAATTCAGAGGATGGCGATCGTAGTTACCTCCTACGGTATGGAAGCAAGCCAGCCGTAGGAGGTATGCTAAGATGCCTGCAGACATGGCCGCTCAACACTCCTACACCGCCCGCCATACGGTGGCGGAAAAGGACCCGACAGAAAACATCGATTTGGTTTTTCATCGGCTATTGGAGCTCCCTCGGGATTCAGAGGAATTCTCGCGTCTGTGGAGACTGCTTGATGCCTATCTGGACACGGAGATAATCGGACCGCGTTCCAGTTGACGATAGTCGATGCGTCTGGGTATACTAGTGAGCATAAAGACAATCCGTCTTATGAGTGAAGTCGAATCACTGCGATGATGGGGCAGTCTCTAAGACAGACTGAGATGCAGAGAACCGGGGTAAGGTGTGAGCCCGGGATCCGTCAACTTAGAGCGATCTCTCCGGAGCTTCTTCCGCGAACGCCTGCTTTGCTCAAGCAAGGCCAATAGTGGATGACGGTGGTCTCCGTTAAAGACATGAGCCGAGAGCGGGTGCGTTGCCGCGCCCCGGTCTAATTGAGGTGGTACCGCGGGAATGTACCTCTCGTCCTCAACAGGACGAGAGTTTTTTTATTTTCGAGTGCTAAAGCCACTGGCCGTGGCGCAACAGATTTTGGGGGGCCATATGGTATGGACTACAAAAAAACGGTACTTGTGGGCAAGACAGAATTTCCCATGAGAGCCAATCTCGCGCAAAGGGAGCCAAAGCGCTTGGCCCAATGGCAAGCGTCCGGTATCTACGAGAGGCTGCAACGGGAACGGCGGGAAGCGGGCCTGCCTCGTTTTGTGCTTCACGACGGGCCACCCTACGCCAACGGACATATACATCTGGGCACTGCTCTTAACAAGGTGCTCAAAGATATGATCATCCGTTCGCGTTCGATGGATGGCCATTGCGCTCCGTATGTCCCGGGTTGGGACTGTCATGGCCTGCCCGTGGAGCTGCAAGCCATGAGGGATGTCGGGTTGAACCTGGATGCCTTGTCACCCGTCGAGTTCCGACATCGTTGCCGGGATTACGCAATCAAGTATCTGGATATCCAACGCGAGGAGTTCCGCCGTTTGGGAGTGTGGGGCGACTGGGATGAACCGTACGTGACCATGAATCCTGAATATGAAGCTACTCAAATTGAGATCTTCGGTCACATGGCCCTAAAAGGCTTCATCTACAAGGGACGCAAGCCCGTGTACTGGTGTACCGACTGCCAGACGGCTCTGGCCGAGGCGGAGATCGAGTATCATGATCATGTTTCGTGGTCCATATATGTCCGCTTCTTAGTTACTGACGACAGGCAGATGTTGCAGGCCGCGGACCACAAAACATATGTACTGATCTGGACCACGACCCCTTGGACGCTGCCGGCAAACCTGGCCGTTGCACTGAATCCTCAGCTGAATTACGCTCTGGTACGAGTGGCGGGGGAGCAGTATATCCTCGCTGAGGAACTGGTCCCGACAGTAGCCGAGGAGCTTCAGTGGAGCGATTACAGCATCGAGGGTCGCTTTGTCGGTTCGGATCTGGAAGGCATAGTCACCCGGCACCCGTTTGTCGATCGTTCTTCACCGCTGATCCTGGGTGATCATGTCACGCTGGAGGCCGGTACGGGATGCGTGCATACCGCGCCCGGGCATGGCTTAGAAGACTATCAAGTAGGCGTTCGCTACGGTCTTGACATATTTGCACCCGTGGATAGCAAGGGCCGCTTCACATCGGAAGCAGGCGCCTATGCCGAGATGTTGCTGTCAGATGCCAACCAGGTCATTGTCGAGGACATGCGCCGCAGCGGCAGTCTGATGAAAGACGCCAAGATTGAACACCAATATCCTCACTGTTGGCGCTGCAAGAACCCGGTGATATTCCGCGCCACCGAACAATGGTTTGCTTCAGTAGACGGCTTCCGTGAAGAGGCATTAGCCGCCATCGAGCAAGTGAAATGGATACCTCATTGGGGTATCGACCGGATCAGCGGAATGGTCAAAGACCGACATGACTGGTGCATATCGCGTCAGAGACTGTGGGGAGTCCCCATTCCGGTCTTCTACTGCCAATCATGCGAAGCATACCTTGTGACCGAAGAGAGTATCGCTGCAGTGGCATCGCTTTTCCGGGAACACGGAGCGGACGCATGGTGGACTCACGAAGCGGAAGAGATCCTTCCGAAAGGGACCGCCTGCCAGGAATGCGGAGGACGAAGCTTCCGCAAAGAGACGGATATCATGGACGTGTGGTTCGATTCGGGATCGAGTCATGCGGCCGTATGCGCGAAGCATCCGGACCTACACTGGCCGGCCGACATGTACCTGGAAGGATCGGATCAGCACAGAGGTTGGTTCCAGTCCTCGTTGTTGACATCTGTCGCCGCTTTCGGCAAACCGCCCTTCCGAAGTGTATTGACCCACGGCTTCATCGTAGATGCCGAGGGACACAAGATGTCAAAATCGGTCGGGAACGTCATTGCTCCTGAGGAGATCATCAACAAGTACGGAGCCGACATTTTGAGACTGTGGGTCGCCTCTGCGGACTATCGCGGAGACATCACCATATCTGAAAACATCCTTGAACAGACCGCAGAGGTCTACCGACGCATTCGAAACACTGCGCGCTTCATGCTGGCCAACATCGGCGACTTCCGGCCCGAACACAAGGTGCCCTACGCCGAATTACCGGAACTGGACAAGTGGGCTCTGATGCGTGCCGAGCGCCTGTACCAGCGTGTTGTACAGGCCTATCGTGACTGCGAATTCCACGTCCTTCATCAAGCTATACACAACTTCTGTGCGGTAGACATGGGTGGCTTTTACCTCGATGTGCTCAAAGACATCCTATACTGCGATGCCCCGGACTCTCTCAGGCGCCGATCAGCTCAGACAGTTCTGTGTGATATGCTGATCACGCTTGTACAGCTTGTGGCGCCCGTCCTTCCGTTTACTGCCGAAGAGATCTGGGAGTATCTGCCGCCGGAAGCAAAGGACAAAGAGAGCGTGCACCTCACGCTGTGGAGGCCTCTGCGTACCGAACGGTTGGATGCCGTGCTCGAGCGGCGCTGGGAGCAGTTCTTTAACGTGCGCAAGACAGTCGCCCGTGCCCTTGAGCAGGCTCGCACCGGCAAGCTGATAGGCAGCAGCAACGAAGCAACCATACACATCTATGTCGACAAGAACACCAGACAACACCTAGAGTCGTTCTCGGATCTGCCAATTCTGCTCATGGTGTCTGAAGTGCATATCCATGACACTGACGAAGATCCGGTTTGCGGACTAACCCAGCAGCAAGATGATATACGTGTAGTGCTCCGGAAGGCTGAGAGTTCCAAGTGCGAGCGCTGCTGGCGTCACGACGCGGAGGTCGGGACGCATGAGGAGCATCCCAGCCTGTGCACACGTTGCTTCGATGTGGTTACATCGCTATGAGCTTCAAGAAAAGGCAAAGCCCCCGAACGGGGGCTTTCTCTTATTCCGCAGCGATTTTGGCCAGAGCTCGATCGATGCATTCCGCCGTGTAGTCAATATCGTCCTGACTGTGAGCCGCTGACACAAACATGGCCTCATACTTGGACGGCGGGATGAAGATGCCTTGTTCGAGCATCAGACGGAAGAAACGGGTAAACATCGCCGAGCTGGACCGATTGCATCCTTCGAAGTCTATCACACGTTCATCGGTGAACTGGACAGAGACCGCACCGCCAAAATGGCCGACGTGTGTGGCGATTCCGTATTTCTTCGAGGCGGCGCGAGCTGCATCGGCCAACGTGCGTCCATGCTGAGTCAGGCGATCATAGAGTCCCGGTTCTTTGAGAAGCTCAAGGCAGGTCATCCCGGCCAGCATTGAAAGAGGGTTGCCTGCCATGGTACCATCCTGGTAGACTCCGCCGACCGGAGCCACGTACTCCATGATCTCACGCCTAGCTCCGTAGGCGCCGATGGGCAAACCACCACCGATTATCTTGCCGAGCGTGATGATATCGGGGCGCAATCCGAAGAGATCTTGGATGGAGCCGTAGGTGAAGCGAAACGCTGTGATGACCTCGTCCCAAATGACCAGAGCTCCACAGCTATGCATCAGTTGTTCGAGCAGCTCAAGAAAACCGGGTTCAGGAGGGACAATGCCGAAGTTGCCGACTACGGGCTCGACGAGAGCGGCTGCCAGTTCATCTCCGTAGAGAGCTACGGCTTGACGTAGAGCCTCCGGGTTGTTGAAGGGCACGTCGACTACTTCTTGCTTGACTGACAGCGGAACACCCAGACTGTCGTCGATGTCCAGTGTTGACGATCCGGAACCGGCAGACACGAGCACCAGATCGCTGTGACCATGATAGCTGCCGCTGAACTTGAGAATCTTGGAGCGAGACGTGGCAGCCCTCGCCAAGCGAATGGCCGTCATCACCGCTTCCGTGCCGGAGACATTGAACCGCACCATCTCCAGGGTGGGCACAATCTCGCAGAGCTTGGCTGCAAACTCCACTTCCAGCTCAGTGGGTGCTCCATAGACCGTGCCACGCCGGATTGCTTGCGAGACGGCGCTGAGTATAGCCGGATGGGCGTGGCCCAGGATAAGGGCACCGAATGCACATAGATAATCGATGTAGCGATGACCGTCAACACTGTAGAGATAGGCACCCTCGCCTCGTTCTATGAATACCGGACTGCCGCCTCCTACGGCTGCAAAGGAGCGGGAGGGACTGTTGACGCCTCCTGAAATGTAGTGTTGGGCTTTGTCAAACAACTGTTCAGACCGGGCGTGAGTCTGCTGATTCACTTCGTGTTCTCCTTTTGATCTGCTTTTCTGTGTATCCAATTGCGACCTTCGACGGAACCACCGGCCATACCTGCCTCAGGCCGGGCAGGATACCGCCGTCGCCGCCTCGGGGAACCTATAGTGGGAGGTAAGCGCTCAGTGAGTGAAGCCACCGATCAGAAAGATAAACGTGATCTTCTTCGCAGATTGGAGCAAGCAACCGACGCCTTTGTCAAGTCCGGCATAGCAGACTACGTTGAGCTGTTTCGCCACCCCAGCCGAATGATCTGGCTCAATTTCGCCGCGGGTCTGGCCAGGGGGTTTGGCATGGCCGTCGGTTTCACCGTCATAGGAGCCGTGTTTCTTCTGAGTCTGGCCCGCTTAGCTACGCTCAACCTCCCGATCATCGGTGAGTTCGTGGCGGATGTCGCTCGTATCGTACAAAACGAGTTGAGGCTGCGGTAGAACTCACTGCCTGAGGCGGGGAGACATGACATCATTGAGTCACAATGAAGCGTACAAAAACCTGGAGGCAGAGTATGAGCGCCTCTGGAATGTGGCCAGAAGTCTGCGACAAGCGCTGGCCATATCAGAGACTGACGCTGTCGGTGAACTCTCCGGTATTGATCAGCATACGGGTGATTTGGGTGCCGAGACTATTGAGCGGGAAAAGGACCTCGGCCTGTTGCTGGCCACTTATATACAGCTGGAGCAAGTCCTACAAGCCAAAGATCGCTTAGAACAGGGCACCTATGGCCTCTGTGATGATTGCGGGCAGACCATCGATATCGAACGTCTGCGGGCTCTGCCTGCGGCTGATCTCTGCGTCGCCTGCAAGAGCCGGCGCGAACAAGAGCGTGAGCGGTCTCCAAGTCCCGCGGACAACGAAGCAATTGTATCGAATACGCTACCCACGGACACAACTCCCGGAATCGACGGACAGGATATTTGGGCTCAACTGGCGCCATACGGGACTGCCAATTCGCCACAGGATGCCCCCCATGAAGACCTTCCCGAGGCTCTGTGGCAAGATTTATTTCGTGACTTTCCGGATAATCCGGAATCAGAGATGGCGATGGAGCTGACCCCTGTCGATGCCAGGGAAATAGCCCGGGATTACAACCGGGCCGAACGTGACGAGAGAAGACGGACTCGAAAGTGAATTGGAAGGGGTAGCGCCGGTGTCAAGACAGGCCTACCCCGGCCAAGTCCTTTTTGCTAGGAGGCTTTGATGTGCATCTGGTGCTGGCGATCTTGTTGCTCATCATCGACCAAGCAAGCAAGCTCTGGGTGCAGCGCACGCTCCCCATGAATCAACCCCACGCTATACTGCCGCCATGGCTCTATCTCACTCATGTGGAGAATCCGGGAGCAGCCTTCAGCCTTCTGCCGGGCCGGCGCTGGTTCTTCATCGCCGCGGCCTTGATCTTTCTGGTCTTTGCCCGAACAAATCTGATCCAGATGACCCGTCAGAGTCCTTCGTCTCGCTGGGGACTGAGCCTGGCTCTCACGGGAACGGTAGGAAACCTGATAGACCGCATTCGTTACGGAAGCGTCATCGACTTTCTTGACGTACCGTTCTTCACGGTATTCAATATAGCCGACTGCTGCATAGTCATTGGCTTTGGGCTGATCATCTGGACGCAGTCCCAACGCCGTCCCTCGTAAATCCACCACAGAAGGAGAAGCGAATGCCCGTCAATCGAGACCCCTCACGGCAGCCCCGCCTACTGAGAGGAACCGGTATCCCACTCTCTGCATCACGGCGGATCATCTCACTGATTGTTCCCCCTGCCGCCGCGGGACAACGGCTGGATGTCTTCTTGGCCACTTGCATGCCGTCGCGTAGTTGGGCACAGAGGCTTATCGCCGGCGGCCGCGTCCTGATTGACGGTCAGACGGCCCGGCGTGCCAGTCAGCGTCTCACGGGCCATGAACGCCTAAGCTTCCCACTGCCACCCCATGGCGAAGAGGGTCCGGATATTGTGCCTGAAGCGATCCCTCTGGACATTGTCTACGAAGATCAGTACATCGCCGTGATCAACAAACCCAAGGGCATGGTTGTACATCCCGGTGCGGGCCATACTTCGGGCACGCTCGTCAATGCCTTGCTTCATCGTTACGGTAGTTCTCTGTCCGGTCTCGGAGGCGCGGAAAGACCCGGAATCGTCCATAGGCTGGACAAGGACACCTCAGGGTGTCTGATCGTGGCCAGAACCGATGAAGCTCACCGGGGGTTGGCTGAACAGCTGAGAACGCGAAGCATGCGGCGAACCTACGTGGCTCTCGTCCACGGCATTCCCCCCAGCGAAGGAACGATACGACTGCCCATCGGACGACATCCGATACACCGCGTAAAGATGGCTGTGCTACCTGCCGGTCGTCACGCCGTAACCCGTTTCCGTCTCTTGGAGTCTTTAGGATCATACGGACTCGTCCAAGTCGAACTCGAGACCGGTCGTACTCACCAGATCAGGGTTCATTTGGCTCATATCGGTTTTCCCGTTGTGGGGGATGCTTTGTATGCCCGAGGACGACCGAAGGTCGTCTCAAACGGACAAGCTCTGCATGCTTGGCAGGTTGCGTTTAGACATCCCCAGAGCCGTCTGCAGATGATCTGTGTTGCACCGCCGCCCCGTTCATTTGCGGAACTGCTCGCCTCACTACGGGACGCAGCGAAAAATTAACTTGACCCCGGTCCGGTAGTCGTGTATTCTACGTGAAGTAGTAAGTGCACTGCATCCTTTAAGAGCAGTTCCGTGAGACTGCCAAGGAAGTGCCGCATATGGGATATCTGTGCCTACAGCCCGTCTGTGCTTCCCAGTCTCACGCTGCGGAAGTTTTTTTGTGCCCAAACCAGAGTGGGAAGGAGCTAAGGCATGCCCGATGAGCACCTGGTGATAAAGGCTGAACTCATGGATGCCACTGCCATCCAACGTGCCCTTAGGCGCATCGCACATGAGATCATCGAAGCGGGCAAGGGTGTCAAGGATGTGGCGCTGGTTGGGATACGCACGCGCGGTGTGCCTCTGGCACGGAGGCTGTCTGACTTCATTTACCAGTTTGAGCAGGTGCGGTGCCCGGTAGGGGTCTTAGACATCACCTTGTATCGTGACGATCTCACCATGGTAGCTCAGCAGCCCGTACTCCAAAAGACGGACATACCTCTCGATGTCACCGGCAAGACGATCGTGCTGGTCGATGACGTTCTCTACACCGGTCGCACAGTCCGTGCCGCCATGGACGCGCTGATAGACCATGGCCGACCTTCACGTATTCAGCTCGCCGTCTTGATCGACAGAGGACACCGGGAGTTGCCTATCCGCGCTGATTTCGTAGGCAAGAATGTACCTACATCTCGACAAGAGATTATCTCGGTCCGTCTGACGGAAACGGACGGCGAGGAGCGAGTCGTGATTCAGGAGTATTCGAAAAAATAAAGACGTATTTCGGTGGGGCGGCCAAACGGTTGCCCCACCGTCGCGACATGAGGTTGATCCCGCAAAACGACAGACCGGGCACGATACTCAAAGGAGGGCGTGAATGCGCAAGGATCTACTCGATCTCAGATCGCTGAGTAAAGAAGACATCGAGCTGGTGCTGGACACGGCTGATGCCTGCAAACAAATCCTGTCACGATCTGTACGCAAAGTGCCGACGCTGCGAGGTAAAGTACTGGTCAATCTGTTTTATGAGGCCAGTACCCGTACCCGGATGTCATTTGAGATGGCCGGCAAGTGTCTTTCAGCTGACGTGATGAG
>JBMNSS010000043.1:0-18291 GCA_050945315.1 Limnochordia bacterium
GGACAGGCGCCGTAGCCGAAGGAGTACCTGCGCCCCCGATACTCTCCCCGCCACAAGCGCCCTACAGGCACGTCGGGAGAATCCCCAAATCCCCACTCAGAGCGAATCTGAGCATGGAGCCACTCGGACGCCGCCTCAGCCGTCTCAATGGCCAGGGCCTGCAAGATGTGGCTGCGCACATACTCACCCTGATCTTTGAGACGCGCCGCCTCTTGAGCGATCCCCCGGCCTGCCGTAACCACAAAGAGGCAAAGACTGTCAACTCTCCCATTGCGGGGACTGACGTAGTCCGCCAGACACAGTCCGGACCGTCCGGACTGACGCGGCAACTCCCACTGCACCAGCTGCTCACCGCTCTTCGTGTCGAAAAGCAGTATGTAGTCGCCCTGGCCGGCCGCAGGGAAGAACTGCCTGATCGCCGCCACCTGCATCAAGCCTTGTCGGCAATCGTCTTGTATACGCTGAACCTGCTCCCGCAATTGGAGGGCCTTATCGTTGTCAGGGCCCAACGGTCCTTTCAGACCCAGATGATGCCTGTACAAGCGAACCGGGTTCATATATCGCCAGATTTCATCCGGATCTATCTCCGTCAACACGTGCCTGTCAAAATCAGCGGGTTGAGGCAGCCTTTCCAGAACGGATACGGTGGAATGAGCCGACTCGTCACGGATCTTCGGCGCCTCCGATGTGGACGCCACCGGGTTAGCCGTCTCTAGAGCCAAGCGATCCTCCAAGATCCGCCGTTGATCAGGATCCATGATCTGATTGGCCAGCTCCAGGCCTTGCATCACGTCACAGGCATAGGCAACCGGGCCCTGATAGGCCGGGGCGATCCTCTTGCGGGTAAAACGGTCGGTGAGTGCCGCGCCTCCGACCAGCATCGGCGGGTAAAGCCCGGCTTGAGAGAGCGCTTCCGCAGCCATGACCATCTGATGCGCCGATCTCACCAAAAGCCCTGACAGACCTATGAGATCCGGTTTGTGCTCCCGAACGGCTTGAATCAAGGCAGCCGGTGGCACCTTGACTCCCAAGTCGATGACCCGATACCCGTTATTGCTCAGCACCATCTCCACCAAGTTCTTGCCGATATCATGTACATCGCCCTGTACAGTGGCCAAAACCACCGTTCCTTTGGGACTCACCGCCGCCTGGTCGATGTGGGACTGCAAAAAAGCGACGGCTGCCTTCATCACTTCGGCGCTGGTCAGCACTTCAGTCACAATCAGTTCATTGCGCTTAAACAGCCGGCCTACCTCTTCCATGCCTTTCAACAACGACCCGTTGATAATCTCCATAGGTGTCGCTTCTTTGAGCGCCTGAGCCAAATCGTCAAACAGACCGTCTTTGGTTCCCTCAACGATGTATCTCGCCAGCCGCTCATCAAGACTGCGCGCTTGATCCTGCGGTCCTGAGGTCTCCGCGTGACGATATCGCCCCGCAAAGGCGGCGATCACCTCATCATCCGGCTGAAAAAGCACTCTTGCGGCCAACTCTTTCTCATCAGGCGCAAGACCGGCATAGCGCCGCAGGCGCTCGGTGTTGACAATGGCCAAATCAAGACCCGCTTCCGTGCAATGGAAAAGAAAGACGGAGTTTAAGACTTCACGCGCCGCGGGAGGCAGGCCAAACGACACATTACTGATTCCCAAGACAGTCTTACAGGCGGGGAAAGCCTGCTTAATCAGACGCAACCCCTCAATGGTCTCCCGCGCTGAATGCGCGTACTGCCTGTCTCCGGTGGCGCAGGGAAAGACCAAGGGATCAAAGATGATATTTGCAGGTTGTATGCCGTGTTTATGTACCAGAATGTCATGCGCCCGCCGGGCAATCTCCAGCTTCCTCTGTCGCGACACGGCCATGCCCTCTTCATCGATCAGCCCTACGACCAAAGCCGCCCCATAGCGACGCATGAGGGGGACTATATCATCGATACGACGTTCCCCGTCTTCCAGGTTCACCGAATTGATGATCGCCTTGCCCTGACAGTACGTCAGTGCCCGCTCAATCACCCGGGCCTCCGTGGAGTCGATCATCAAAGGCGCTTTGACCAACCGGATGACATGAGACAGAAGAGACTCCATATCACGGACTTCATCCCGGTCAGGATCACTGACGCAGATATCCACGATCTGCGCTCCGTGGCGCTCCTGCCGACGGGTCACTTCCGCCGCTTCTTCGTAGCGCCCCTCATGGATCAGACGGCGAAACCGACGCGAGCCGATGACATTGGCCCGCTCGCCCACCAAAACCGGACGATTATCTTCCGCAATCTCCAGATTGGTGATGCCGGAGACAAACGTACCGGGGACCGGTTGCCACCGCCGAGGAGGATAAAGACTGATCTTCTTGGCCATCAGTCGGATATGCTCCGATGTCGTGCCGCAACATCCACCCACCACATTGAGCCAACCTCGCTGAGCGAAGCGCTCCAACGCCTCGACCATTTGCTCTGGGGTCTCTCCGTAGTGCCCCTCTTCGTCAGGCAAACCCGCATTCGGCACACAGGCCACGGCAACTGCAGCACGCTCGCCCAACGCCCGCAGATGATCGGTCATCAACTCCGGCCCCGTCGCGCAGTTCAATCCCAGATACAGCAGATCCGCATGCTCCAGGCTGGTGATAAGGGCCTCCATATCCTGGCCGGCCAGCATCGTGCCCCCTGGCTCAACCGTAACGGATACGGCCACGGGAACGAGGGGGCCGCCCAACTCCTCCCATAGTCCTTGGATTCCCACCAACCCGGCCTTGATGTTCCTCGTATCCTGACAGGTCTCAAGCAGAAGATAGTCGACGCCCCCGTCCACGAGAGCCCGTGCTTGTTCCCGAAACGCTCTGACCAGCTCATCGAAGCCAATCCCGCCCGTTACGGAGATCGACTTGGTCGTCGGGCCCATAGAGCCCGCCACAAAGCGCGGTCTATCCGTGGTGGTGAAGGAATCAGCCACCCGCCGTGCCAAGCGGGCTGCCTCATACGTGAGAGCGTAGGCTTGATCGGCGAGACCGTATTCCGCCAGAACAGGCGCTCCTGATCCGAAGGTGTTGGTCTCAATGATGTCGGCACCGGCACGCAGGTACTCTTCATGGATCGCAAGGATCAAGTCCGGGCGGGTCTTCACCAGATACTCATGACAGCCCTCGTAGTCAGGGTGTCCGTAATCGGCGGCAGTCAAGCCCCGCTGCTGGATGACGGTGCCCATGGCCCCGTCGAGGACCAAGATCCGATCCCGCAATGCCTCCCGCAACAGCTGCACCCGAGTCTGCTCGCTCATTGGCTTCCCCCATTATTCAACGGACGGGTGCCTCTGCGGATCTGCTCCACGAGAGCGCAGATTGGCTCGTGCTTGCCGAATGAGAGTACAACGTAAATGCCGCTGATCATCCGGCCGGCCTGATCCACCAGTTCCGCTGCTTGGCTGAGACCGACTCTGAGACCTTCATCGCCCGCCAGCTCCAGTTCACGACGAATGTGTGCGGGCACAGTGATGCCGGGCACTTCATTGTGAAGATAAACGGCATGCTTGTAGCTGTGAAGGGGCATCACGCCCATCAAAATGGGGACATCGCAGCCGGAGATCTCATCCAGAACCCGATGCAGGGACTCCAGTTCATAGACCGGTTGTGTCATCACAAATTGAGCCCCGGCAGACAGTTTCTGACGAAAGCGCTCAATTTCACGGGGCAGATCGTCTGCATTCACATTCAGCGCGCAACCAATGGTGAAGTCCGTGGGCTCCCCCGTTGGATTGCCAAGCAGATCGTGGCCCACATTCAGATCCCGCAATACCTTGATGAGACCTATGGCATCGAGGTCGTAGACGGGAGTGGCGTGGGCGACGTTGCCTAAGGAGGGCGGATCACCGGTCAAAGCGAGAATATTGCGCAGTCCCAAAGCATGAGCGCCCAACAAATCGGATTGCAGCCCCATCAGGTTCCGATCGCGAGTGGTCAGATGGACGATCGCATCCACACCGACCTCTTGCTCGATGAGATGCGCACTGGCAATGGCAGCCATGCGCACTCTGGCCATGGGGCTGTCGGCTACATTGATGCAATCAACTCCGGCGGCCTTGAGCGCCGCGGCCGCTTCAAGAAACTTCTTGGTCACCGACCCCTTGGGCGGATCTAGTTCCACACTGATGACGAACTCACGATCCAGCTTGGCACGCAGATCCCGGCCGGTGGAGTCACCGGGTGCTTCCGAACTCGTCCCCAAGCAACGGCGATCGAAAGGATCCACACGCTCTGCAACCCTGACGATTGTCTGTTCGCCGCGGACCGAGCTGCTCTGGATCTTCTCTCTGCCGGCCACGTCGATGCCCTCGAGATACTGCTTCATAGCCGCAATGTGTTGGGGAGTTGTGCCGCAGCAGCCGCCGATCAGACGCACGCCCCGGTCAATGAAGGACTTCACCATTGATGCGAAGTACTCGGGAGTGGCCGAGTACAGCACACGGCCATCCACATACGAAGGCAGACCTGCGTTTGGCATGGCTGACCACATCACCGGGAAAGAAATGTGCTCAGCGAGAAGATCCAGAGCCTCTAAGACATATACAGGACCGCTGCCGCAGTTGACCCCGACTACGTCAGGGTGATCGGCGGGATCCAGATCATTCAGCATGGCCGCCACGTCCCTGGGTGTGTGACCGGTGAGGGTGGCCAGCCGGACTCCTTCTCCCCGGCGCGGCAGACTGCGGGGGGACCCGTCCGGCCAAAAGGCAAATTGCACCACGACAGGCAGTCTTGAGATGTCACGCGCCGCTCGAACGGCCTCGATCGCCTCCACGGGATCAGCCATGGTCTCTATGATGAAAAGATCGATACCGCCGGCGAGCAAGGCCTCCATTTGTTCCCGGAAAAGTTCTCGCATCCGCTGCCGTCCGACAGTGTCTGACAAGCCGGGCGAGATATCCAAGGCTCCCACTGAGCCTGCCACCAATGCGGATTCACCCGCTATTTCACGGGCCGCACGAGCGATCTTGACACCCCAGACGTTTATGTCCCACACTCGCGCTTGCTGACCGCACTTTTTCAGTTTGAGCCGATTGGCACCGTAGGTGTTGGTCTCGATGAGTGACGCTCCCGCCAACAGATAATCGAGATGTGCCTTCTGCACAGCATCTTTGTCTGACAGATTGAGACACTCAAACGCCCCTACCGGGCGATCAACTCGTTCGTGCAGTAAGGACCCGATGCCTCCGTCAGCTAAGACCACTCTTTCATTCAGACGTGACAAAAACACTTGCTCCGCTGAAGGCGTATCCAGTCTGCCTGTAGTACGTGCGGTCATCTTGTCTAAATCCCTTCTAGGCTTACGGCCTTGTTCACGATTGAACAGGCCAGCAGGTAGTGATCAGCACAATTCAACGCCAAAGGGGAATCACCTGCCCCGTGATAGTCTCCCGGGGAAGGCGAAAAATGCTTCAACCGAATGAGCGCCTTCTCTTTACAGAGCCATTTTGCGGCGGTAAAATTATGCTACACTAATAGTTCGTGGAACGAATAATAAGGGAGGCTAAATTTAAGGGAGCAAACAACAGGAGGCTTATCCCATGAAAAAGAACGCCGGCATCAAAGAAGACTCGACCGGCAAGGATCCGGCCATGGTCTCAGAGCCCGCCCTCACAGACATCGACCACCCCCGGGCGGACGACAAAGACGATGTCACCATTGATGAGACAATCGTGGCCATGGAGTCATTGCTACGCAAGATCAATTTCATGTTGAGCAAACGAGGAAGATCGGTCCTCCGGGAATTCGATTTGACACCGCCTCAGTTTGTAGCGCTGTCACATGTGCATCATCATCCGGAACTGGCGATGAGCGAGCTGTGCCAAAAAATGCAGTTGACCAACGCCACGGTGACGGGCTTAGTCGATCGCCTGGAACAAAAGACCTTGGTGGAGCGCATCCGTGACCCGGAAGATCGACGCACGATCCGGCTTCACACCACGAGACTGGGAGAGACGCTTTTCACGAAATCCTTGCAGGCTCGCCAACGCAGGTTAGCCGCCGATGTCGTAGGTTTCTCGAATGAAGAGAAGGGCCAATTGGTGGCCTTGCTGCAGCGGCTCGTCGAATCTATGGGCAGACCCAGATGAGTATGGCCTACGGCTTTGAGTTCGAGGTGAAGGGAAGTGACGCGCAGTGTTCTTGCGGGTTATCCGTGAAGTGGTTGTGCCATTCTGGTACTTAGTTGCGGCAGGCATAGCCTTGATGGGCCTGACAACGGCAATCAACCTGGCACCGCCTTGGTTGATGAAGATGCTCATCGACGACGTGTTCACGCAGGGTAATCTACCGATGCTGAACCTCGTCGTTTTTGCCACCGTACTGGTCTACATCACCCGTGCCCTGATCTCTTTTACCCAAAACATCACCAACAATCTGTTGGGACAAAACATTACGCGTTTGATGCGCAAGCGTGTTTACAACCACTTGCTGACCATGGAAAACCAGTTCTTTGAAAATGAACAGGTAGGTCGCATCGTCTCCCGAGTGATGGGCGACGTGGATGCGGTTGAACATCTGATTACCGGCGGTGTGGAACAGCTCATCGTCTCAGCCATGACTCTCATCGGCATTGCGGCCATTCTGTTTCGGATCAACTGGCAACTCGCTCTCTTCTCCCTGATACCCATCCCCTTTCTGATTTTGGTCATGACCGGCTTTGGCAGCAAAGTGCGGCTGGTCTATCGTTCGGTCCGGGAAAAGGCGGCCGAGGTTACCGGAAAGCTGGCGGATTCCGTAGCCGGAATTACCGTCGTCAAGTCCTTTGCCCGGGAACCGGAGGAGCGCTCCTGGTTCGGCCGGCAACTAGATGAGTATTTCAAGATGAACATGGAAGCCACCACCCTGTGGGTGTCTTATTTTCCCATGATCAGCTTTATCACCGGGATCGGCAGCGTGATGATCTTGTGGCTTGGCGGGCAACAAATCATCGGCGGCATTCTCACCATCGGCGAGCTGGTGGCCTTTAACAGCTACTTAGGTCAATTCTACAGCCCCGTGATGCAGATCTCACGGCTTTCGGTGCAACTGCAAAGATCGCTGGCCTCCGTGGACCGTGTCTTCGAGCTGATAGATCGTGAGCCCAAGATCAAGGATGCCCCCGATGCCCAAGAGCGCAGCCACATCGAGGGTCGCGTGGAGTTTCGAAACGTCCACTTTTCCTATGAGCCCGGTCAACCGGTGCTCCACGGAGTCTCTTTTGTGGCCAATCCCGGTGAGATGATCGCCCTGGTCGGACCGAGCGGCTCAGGTAAGAGTACGATCACCAACCTCATTCCGCGCTTCTACGACGTGGAACAGGGCAGTATCTTGATCGACGGACTGGACGTGCGCCAATGGAAGCTGGCTTCCCTGCGCGGTCACATAGGGATGGTGCTGCAAGATACCTTCTTGTTCAACGGCACGGCACGCGAGAATCTGGCATATGGCCGCCTGGATGCCGCCGAGGAAGAGATCATTGAGGCGGCCAAAGCGGCTCGGATCCATGATTTTCTCGCCGGTCTGCCCCAAGGTTACGATACGCAACTCGGTGAGCGCGGGGTCAAACTCTCGGGCGGTCAAAGACAGAGACTCTCCATCGCTCGCACGGTTTTGAAGGATCCTAAGATCCTTATTCTGGACGAAGCCACATCATCGGTGGACACCGAAGTCGAGTCTTTGATCCAGGAAGCCTTGGAGGATCTGATGAAAAACCGCACCACGATCGTCATCGCCCATCGTCTGTCCACCATCAAGAATGCAGATCGCATCATCGCCATCAAGGACGGTCGGATCGTGGAAGAGGGTTCACACGACGAGCTGATGGCAAAACAGGGCCTGTATGCCCACCTCTACCAGCTTCAGTTCCAGATGCAGGATGAAGCCGCCGACAAAGCTAAGCGGCGCACTGATCGCAGACCCGGGCGAGGTCGGCGACCAAGAGACCCGGAATCGGCGGAAGATCGTTTTCCCGGCCCGGGCGCCATGGAGTTTGACCTACCCAATGTTCCGTAGGGAGGGGGCGAATAAGCCGTGATGACGCATTATCGACGCTTAGTGGTATGGGCTTCAGTGGTTACCGTACTCGTGGTGATAGGAGCCCTTTTCTCCAAACTCTACTATGACCTCACCCTTGAGGGCAGCAATCCTTTTCAATCTGTCTCTCCGGTGCGCGTCAGCGGGGTTATGCGCTTGCAGACCTCCGAGGCCCGAGTGGTGCCGGCTCAGCAGATTGATCTCGCCTTTCCAGTCTCCGGACAGTTGAGCGCCATCTTGGTTGAGCTCGGTCAAAGGGTCGCAAAAGGGGACGAGCTGGCCAGACTTGACGATTCGCGCTTGAGACTGTCCGTAGCCAGAGCCAAGGAGAATCTGCGCGCCGCCGAACTGGGCGAAGTGCCTTTTCAGATCGAACAAGCCAAGCTGGAATTGGCCGCGGCGGAGCTGGACCTGGAGGCCACCGTTCTCAAAGCTCCCTTTGACGGTCAGGTAATGGCTGTACCCGTGGTTACCGGTCAGACGGTAACACCGAATATGCATATCGTGACCTTGGCCCAGGTAGAACCACTCATGGTTCGCACTTCGATCGCTCAAAACGCACTCAGACACATTGCCCCCGGTTTGGCCGCGCTGGTCAACTTGGAGGCGTTTCCCGGTCAGATATGGGAAGGTCACGTGGTTCGAGTGGGCAACCAGGCTGTGCAGACGCCCCATGGAATCGCAGTGGAGCTTCTGATACAACTTGACGGACCCAAGGAAGCAGATCCCGGTGACAAGGCTCAGACGATCGTACCGGGCCTTACCGCCACGACCGAGATCTTGGTACCCCGCAAACAGGGGGCCATAGACATAGCGAACTGGTTCATAGCCGCGCTGTTCATACTGATGCTGGTCATGACATACGTGATCAGTGTCATCATGACCCCAAAGGTAGAACAGATTCCTGATGACGGTCCGGGCGGACGAGGAGGACGGATGCCGGGTATGGGCTGGGGCGGAGGTCGAGGCTTTGGCAGGTTCTGAAAAGGAGGCTCCCTCCGGCCTCCCATTCGACAAAGAGCGCTTCTCAACTTCTCTTTGTGAGAGGCGCTCTCTGTCCCTGCACTCACGACACAAATGGTTGTCGCCTGTCAACTGCGGTTGCTCTGTGCGCAGCGACACCGCGAACGCCAGGCAGCTTGACTTCCCGATTCACCGGATCGCCAATGGGCCAAGAAGACGGATCAGACGGCCAAGCGCCGGACACAGATCATGTTGCCCGGCGGCTTACGACTCCTTGAGTGACTCGGCCAAGGCCCCGACAACAAGAAAAAACCCCAAAATGACGGGGTTTTTTCTGGCGCGCCCGAGAGGGCTCGAACCTCTGACCTCTTGATTCGTAGTCAAGCACTCTATCCAGCTGAGCTACGGGCGCCAACCGCTTTCACATTATAGCACTATTGCTCGCCGGGCGCAACTGCAAATCGCGCATGCGCCCCAAAAAAACCGCGGCGCGGACATGGTGTGAAAACCGCAATCTGCGTACTACAAAACGTCTTATTGAATACCCATAGACAGAAAAAGGAAAACCGCTTGCTGTATAGTATCTCTATCTCATCGCCGTGAGGCCACGCTACTGCCTGCCACACCACACATCTTCGGAGGGATTCCCGGCTATGACACGGAAAGCGGACCTCGTCCTAGAAGGAGGCGGTATAAAAGCTATCGCCTTGGTGGGTGCCATCAACTACGCGGAAACGAATGGTTACTCGTGGAATAACATAGCCGGGACCTCGGCGGGGGCCCTCGTCGGCTCATTCATGGTAGCCGGGTATTCGGGGAAGGCCCTCAAAGATATGATTCTGAACATGGATTTCACTGCTCTGTGTGACAAGCGCCTCGTTCACCGCCTGCCCGTTGTCGGTCCGGCAGCGGCCATAGCCCTCTACATGGGCTTATATCGCGGTCAGGCGCTTGAAGCCTGGATCCGTGACATCTTACTCAGTAAGGGGCTGCGAACGTTTGGTGATCTCAAGGTCTATGATGAGCGCAATCCGCGCTATCGCTATCGACTGCAAGTCATCGCCTCGGATCTGTCACGGGGCCGCATGCTGATACTACCGGACGACATCAAGGTCTATGGCCTTGATCCGGATTACCTCGAGGTGGCACGGGCCATACGTATGAGCACAAGTATTCCTTTCTTCTACGAGCCAGTGGTCCTGCGGCCTTTGAAATCCACTTCCCACAACTACATAGTCGACGGCGGCGTGCTCAGCAACTACCCTGTCTGGATCTTCGACTGCCCTCCGCATCGAGTGCCCCGATGGCCCACCATAGGGCTGCGACTAGTTGATCCACGAGCAGGGAAGCCCAACAGAATCACCGGACCCCTGTCCTTATTGACTGCTCTCTTTTCGACTATGCTGGAAGCTCACGATGCCCGTCACATAGAGGAAGCCAACTTCGTGCGCACTGTCGCCATCGACACCCTGGGCGTGGGAACCGTTGATTTCAACCTGCCCAAAGCCACTCGACTACGACTGTATGATTCCGGCGTTTCCGCCGCCAGAGACTTCCTGAAGACATGGAACTTCGAAATCTATAAGACGCGCTACAGGCTCCCGAAAGACCTAGCTACCGTCTATCAAGCAAAACGTTCCGCGACAACGGGAACAACGAACCTGTTGCCCAATTAGACTCCCCGGCGCATCGTACTCTTGCTGACAGTAAGGACAAACGCTCTTAATCGGTGACAGACCGGTTGAGTATTTCCGCCCGGGATACAAAACGACCGTCGAGCGCGGAGCCACAAACGAAGCCTGGGTGGATCCGGCCTCGGCGATCGGTTCCGCGGGATTCTCCTTGCCCAGTACCGTCTCTGCCCGTCGTCGCCCTTCACTCAGCGCCAATGACCAGATCTTCCTGACTTCCTCAACCAGAATAGGTAGTCCCGCACGCTTCTGATCAAAGTAATACTCCGCAATACGGCCTATGGCGTAGGTGGATGCAAACATCAGCGGCCCGGCCATCAAACCGCCCACAGTGGGAAGACCAAGCTTATACAGACTGGCCATACCATGCTGAGCCAGCAATCCCAAACCGATCATCCCGCCGAGTTCCTTCAAAATGTCCTCGGCCTGTTTCTTGCCGACGGGGAACCCTTTTATCTCTCCGATTTTGGCGGCCATAAAGACCTGCACGGGAGTGTGTATCAAAACGTCAACAACAGGGAGCGGCTGAATGGCAAGCCCTGCACATACGGCTGCCGTGAGAAAAACCACCCTTTCCACACGTGCAGCCTCAGCCAAACGGGGGTCATCATTCTCACGCAGCTGGGCTTCAAAGGTTCGTCTGAGCTCATCGGCCCGTCGCATCTGATCTCTGCCCTCCCCGGAAGATTTTCCGTCCGCACAAACAGTCGGAGTCTCCAACTTCGCCGGCAATCCTTAGGGTACACCCGATAACCTGTCCATGTCCCTCTCTGTCTACATTCTACCTGTTACAGCAGTACCCTGGTAGTCTCATCGCTCTCAGAGGTAAAAAGAGTTGGCACTTCAGGGATTTGTTGCCGGCTCGATCTTCCGGTTCTCTTGCCCCTTGAACAAGGCCGTCAAGCGGTTGGGCCAATCGGTGAGAATGCCGTCCGCCCCCGCTGTGATCATCTGTTTCATCGTCTGTTGGTTATTGACAACTCCGACATGAACCTTCATTCCCGCCCGATGAGCCAATCGAATGTGCGCCGGATTGGCCAGTTGTACCACACCCAGGCGGTGCGGTATCAGCAAGTAGCGAGCGGGCGGCCCATAAAACACCCCGACGCCCAGGCGAATCATGATGAAGAAACGTCGGATCTCATCCTGGGAAAGGCCGGTCGGGACTTCTGGAGCCAGCGTACGAAAATGCCGTATGGTGGGACCGTCATCAGATACTACAATGGCTCGATGACGTGCATCAGCGGCATCAAGCACGTCGAGCACATCACGGGCCGCATCTTCACCCCGATCCTTGATGTTCACATAAAAATAGGCGGTCGGATACGCCGACAACACCGTCTCCAATGTAGGTATCCGCACGTTTCGTCCTCGATAGGGATAGACTTCACCGTCAGAGGTGAAGTGATGGCCTGCGTCCAAGCGCCGCAGCTCCACCACCGACATGTCACTGACAACGCCTTCCACCCCGGTGACAGGCCCGGTGTTCTCCTCCGCGAAAACCATGGGGATGCGATCCAGACTTCGGCGCACGTCGAGGTGCAAGATATGGGCCCCGGCTTGCAGTCCTTCTCCGAATGCAGCGAGCGTATTGCCCGGGGCCAGTCCCGCCGCTCCCCGGTGACCGATCACAATCGGCTCGGATCCCAACGGAAGCTCAGGTAGATACGGTGACACGTCTGATTCAGCGAGCGGGACACCCTCCGGATCGGGTTGTTGCCCGCTATCCAGAGCCATGAGCGATACTCCTATAGCCAACAAAGCACAAAAAGTCACCACCGCAGCCCAGGAGGTTGCGGGTGCGTACCATCTGGCCGGCACAGGCACGTCAGCCAGAAAGGGATGGTCACGGCCCGGATCCCCCTCACAAGAGGAAGGTGTCTGTTGTCTCGCCCCCAGACGCACACAACCAAACACCGCCGGCATTCCTACAGTGATCCACATAGTCAGAGCGCAATAAGCAAACATGGAGGCTATGCCAGGGGCCAGCTGCTTCCGACTGACTAACCAATAACCCAGCATCAACGTAGGCCCGCCGATTGCCAAGCGTCCCAACACTTGACCAGCCGTCAAGGACTCGTCCGAATCCTCGGGTGTCTGCTGCGTGATCTCACCGAGCAACAACCCCATCGCGGCACCGGCTATGCGAAAACCGTCATCAGATTGCACCGGAAGAGCAGCCAAGTAAGGCAACAGGACGCTCAAGAGCCAGTGTCGCCCCATAGGTTGAAAATGCTTGATCATCCGTTGAGGACGACGCACGGCAAACCAGGCCACCGCGACACCGATAGCGATCCCCCCACAGACCTGATACATATAATGCACGCCAAGGTACAAACGGGACAAAGAGATCATGATGACCATCACGAAAGCGGCTATGGTCATCAGCCTGGTCCGCGCATGCCAGGCAAGAAAACCCCAGAACGTCGCCGCCAGCTGGGCATGCCCGGAGGGAAATCCCGCACTCCATTCGTCAACCATGACCCGCAGGATCTCATCAGACGGTCTGGGCATGCCCAAGGCGTCTTTTAACACACTGCTTATCCACGTGGAGACCAAGACGGCAAGCAAGAGACGCTTGCCGACCCGGCGATCCACACACCACAAGACGATGGTCACCAGAAGCAGATAAGCAAACTCACTGCCAAGAATTGTTATCCAGTAGAAAAGTTTATCAAGTCCGGGGACAGGGAATTGCTGCAGCCAGATGTTCACAGCCTCAGAAAACAAACCCTCTCCTCCCCGCGTTCAGTCTCACTCGTTACGTTCCTAACATGACCCGAGCATGCTGCTCCAAAGCCGCTCTTACATGCTCATCCCAGTAGTCCCAGTTATGCACACCGGGATGCTCCTCATAGGTATGGGATATCCCCAGCCGGTTGAGATGATCACGGAAACGTCTGTTCTGATCCAGCAGGTAGTCCTCCGTACCGCAATCGAAAGACAGCACCGGCAACTCCTTGCCCTTAGCCGCACCGGCTATGGCGTAGATATCAGCGTCAGTTTCAGGCGGGAAGACATGTCCTCTCTCAGCCATCTCCCCAACGGTCCAAAGTGCCGAAGAATGCGCCCACACTGAAGCAAAACGCTCCGGATACTTCAATGCCAGACGCAGGCTGCCAAAACCGCCCATGGACAATCCACCGATGGCCGCCTTGCCTTCCCGTACGTTGTATGTACTACTCAGATGCTCCGGGAGATCTTTCATAATGAAATCTTCATAGCGTTCACGACCGCCCGCATTCATCCAAAAGCTTAACGCGCCATCCGGCATGATGACCAAGAAGGGTAAGTTCGCTACGTGTCGGACCAAGTTACTTCTGTAAAGCCAAGCCGTATGATCATCGCTGGCCCCGTGGAGCTGGTACAAAACCGGGTAGGGACCGGGCCCGGCTTCCTTGGGATCGGGTATTATGGCACTGTAGGTCACGTGACGTCCCAGCGCTCTGCTTTTCATCTGAACCGTCGCCGTAATCATCTATGTCAACCTCCCGCCGCTTTTTTCGGTACATAAAGAACGAGCCCCGAGGTATATACCACCCGGGACTCATGATATCCATTCTTGGCGGAAGGGGAGGGATTCGAACCCTCGGTAGGAGTTTATGCCCCTACTACAGTTTAGCAAACTGCCGCCTTCGACCGGCTCGGCCACCCTTCCGGACCATACAGCAACAGTTTAGCATATCCGGGCCCAATCAGTCAACGTCTGTTTCCGCCGCGATGCGACCCGAATACCTGAAACCTTTGGCAGGAACAGCGATCAGGCGAGACAAATACTCTGCATATGGACGCCAGCACAGGGAGTGAGCGTAGTGACCGATCCGTCCTCCTGGTTCTCCGGATTTTCCTCTCTGCAAATCGATTGGACAACCTTAGGAAAAGAAGTGGGCCTGGGCGCCATTTTTGGTTTCGCCATCGGCTTCGCCGCTAAAATGACCATGAAACTGGTTCTCATCGTGATAGGAGTACTGTTGCTCTTGGCCGTGCTATTGGAGCAAAAGGGGATCATCACCGTGCAGTGGGACGTATTGGAAGCCACCTATGGTCAAAGCATCAACTCCAAAGCCATTACGGAGGCCTTGACTCAATTCGCTCAGCGTCTCGGTCGTCTGATCCCGCTCTCAGGCGGCTTCGTCGCCGGCTTCTTACTCGGGTTCCGTGTCGGTTAGGACTGACCTAGATACGCCGGGCTACGTACACGTGTCGCGTATCTGTCTCCTCGGCCGGGGATCCGTCAGTGCACAAAACCTCCAAAGCCTCAAAGCCGGCCTCCTGCAAGAACTTGATGACCTCATGCATGTAGTAGCCCCGTTCGATGTGGATCTCGGTGAAGCGTTCGTAATGCTCGCCGGATTGCACAAAAAACGTCGCGGTCAGAGTACCTGTACGTACTCTCGGATCGTACTCATTTTGCCAGATGTAGACCACGTCGCCGTAATCTTCCACGAATACATTATTGCCCCACAGATCCCGCAAGGCATGGACGCTGTTCATGTCAAAGACAAACAGACCGCCCTTTTCAAGACAGGCCGCCGTGCAGCGAAAAGTAGCTGCAAGATCCTCATCCCGCAGATTGTAGTTCATGGCGTCAAACCAACAGGTGACCATATGCACGGGTTCCGGAAGCTGAAACGAGCGCATGTCTCCGTGCAAGAACGAGACCGGAAGATCCGATTCGGCGGCCAGCTTCATCCGAGCCCGAGCCAGCATTTGCGGCGACAGATCCAAGCCGGTTACCGAAATCCCCTTTCTGGCCAATGCCAGCGCCACTGAACCGGTACCGCAAGCCAAATCGAGGGCGGAACGAACCTGGCAACCATGCCTGTCCAACACGTCCGTCAGCAGCCGCAAGAGCTGCAGACCGAACTCATCGGCACCCGTTCGATCATAGATCTCCGCGTAGCGTTCATAGGGGGCGGCAAGGGCACCCCAGGCATTCATCAAACCCTTCCCCTTCTTCCTATACCTGATCACCATAGTAAGCCTGCGCCACTTTCTTTATGGCCGCAGCCACATCGTCAGCATCCGCTTCGCTCCATTTCTGACCGATACTGATGGTCACCACCCTGCCAAGGTATTCCAGACTCCGCGGACACATATCAGGACTGTATTCCACATTGCCCCGGTAGTATTCCGGTGCCCAAGGATAACCCGTGCGATCAGAGGTCCACTTATTCATTACGTAGTCCCAATAGCGGTAGATATGTCGATCAGGAATCTCCTTGTTGTAGACCGTGCCGTTGCCGATACCCTCCGCGGCCAATGCAGCGGAAAAACGCCGCGCCTCTTCGGCGGACGGCAAAAACAGTCCCAACGCTATCCCGCAGTCTCCTTCGGGATCGGCCGAACGAACAAGCTCGATACCGGGCGCATCAGAGATCCGGGACAGAATCCGTTTTTTCAGGGCCCGAGTTCGGGTCAGTATCCCGGACAAGCGCTGAGACTGCACATAGCCTACGGCTGCCCTTAACTCACACATCCGGGAATTCACGCCGGCGAAGGGCTCCCAAGTGTCGTCTTTCCTCCAAAAGGACATCGCCGAATCATGCCTGCAGGCCGCGCGTTTGAACACAGTCTCATCATCGGTGATCATCATGCCACCTTCACCGCTCGTGATGATCTTGTAGTGTTGGAAGCTGAATACTCCGGCCTGCCCGATGGAACCCAGTCGACGTCCGCGATACTCGCCGCCCACGGCCTGGGCGGCATCCTCCAAGACCGCTATGTCGTGTCGCCGGGCAATATCCATGATCTCATCCATTTGAGCCGGCCAGCCCCGCATATGTACCGGGATGACGCATCGAGTCAACGGGGTGATCTTGCGCTCGACATCCTTCGGATCGAGCGTCAGTGTATCATCGACTTCCGCTATGACCGGAATGGCCCCTACGGTGAGCACTGCGGCGGCCGTGGCTATGTAAGTGTAGGCCGGCACAATCACTTCGTCTCCGGTACTGATACCCAAACCTACCAAAGCCGTCACCAAGGCAGTCGTACCTCCGGTGACGGACAACGCATAGCGGCTACCCGTGAACTCCTTAAACGCCGTCTCAAAACGGGCCGTATATGAGTCTTCATCTGTCAAGAGGAAGCGAAACGCCTTCTTGCGACGCAAGACATCCGTCACGGCGGCGATCTCTTCGTCGCCCACTTCCTCAATACCATGCAAACTCGACGGCAGAGGTGTCGTACGCACTCTTTCTCCACCGTCTATCGCTAAGAGGGGGCTGTGCTGAATCGTCAATAAAGATGACCTCCCAGTCGGGTAAGACACCGGCACTCATCAAGTATAATACCACAGCTGAAGAAAGAGACCGCCACCCATCATGCCGATGTGGTCAAAAGCAGGCTGTCGTCTGTGACGTCAACGCCGCGCAACTTCCGAAATTCCTCGAGCAGATCCTCGACACCCATCTGAGCCCGTTCGCGCCCTGAGATACTGAGCACGATCTGCCCCTCATGCATCATTATTGTCCGATCCCCGAGCTGAAGGGCCTGTTCCAGACTATGAGTGATCATCAAGGTGGTCAGACCCTCCTGGGCGACGATCCGTTGAGTCAAGAGAATGATCTGTTCAGCCGTGGTGGGATCAAGAGCTGCCGTATGCTCATCGAGCAGTAGTATGCGCGGACGGATCATGGTCGCCATCACCAGCGCCAGAGCTTGGCGTTGGCCGCCGGACAAAAGGCCGACCGGACACTGCAGCCTGTCTTCCAGGCCCAGCCCCAAAACGGCCAGGCTCTCTCTTATTTGTTTTCTGCTCGGCGCCGTCAGTCCCCTCTTCAGGCCTCTTTTTTGACCTCTGCGTCTGGCCATGGCCATATTCTCCTCTATGGTCATAGAGGCCGCCGTGCCCTGCAAGGGATTCTGAAACACCCGCCCGATGTAGGCCGCCCGTCTGTGCTCGGGCTGCAGCGTGATATCCTCACCGTCCAGGAGGATGATCCCTCGGTCCACGGGAAAGACACCGGCGACGGCATTCAGCAGCGTGGACTTACCCGCTCCGTTGCTTCCGATGATAGTGACGAACTGTCCGGGAGGCACCTTGAGATCGACACCCGCCAGAGCACCCCGCGGCGCAACACCTCCTACCACAAAAGTCTTATGCAGATTGGCTATCTCTAACACAGCCAGCCTCCTCCTTCTGCCCGACGTAACCCTCTGCAAGCAGACGAGCGTTTTCGCTGGCCACCGATTTTGAAAGGCGACGTTCCCGCCAGCGTGTTTTTACCGTAGGCAGTGCCAAAGCGGCGATGACGAGCACAGCCGTCATTATACGCAGATCCGTCGGTTCCAGACCCATCCGTAGCGCGAAAAAGATCGCCAAGCGGTAGATGATGGCTCCCGCCAACACACCTAAAGTAGAATGAAAAACGGCATGTGAACGGATGACACCCGTTCCTATGATCACTGACGCCAATCCTACCACCACCGTGCCGATTCCCATACCCACGTCGGCAAAACCTTGGTATTGAGCCACCAAACCACCTGATAGGGCCACCAACCCGTTGGCCAGGCTGAGACCGGCAATGGTCATCGCCTCAGTATCGACTCCCAAGCTTCGGATCATCTCGGGGCTGTCTCCCGTGGCTCGCATTGCCAATCCTATATC
>JBMNSS010000044.1:0-18235 GCA_050945315.1 Limnochordia bacterium
TCATTCGTCTTGACACGAACAGGGGTTCGCGTTATGATGAGGCTGTCCGCAACGGAACGCCCGTTCGTTTTGCCGGCGAAAGCAGGGGAGGAGGCAAAGAAGATGCATAGGCAGATCCACAGACATAACGAAAACGAAGAAGACTACAGACACAACATGAGACTCCTGGCAGTCCTATCGCTGCTAGGGCTTATCTGGCTCACCGTGACTGCGGTCCGGTGGGGAAGTGGTACCCCGCGTCTTCACGCAGCGGCGACAGCTGAAACCCGAACGGTGGTGGTCCATGCCGGAGACACGCTTTGGCGTCTGGCGATAGATCACGGACCTCCGGGGACTGATCCGCGCCGCACGGTCGACACCATTCGTCAACTCAACAACCTGTCGGATACGAACTTGCACCCGGGGATGACACTATGCATTCCGACAACCGACTGGCTGCTCTAATCACTGCCCACATCGCCCAATGGATGCTTAGCAATGGCTTCATCCAATTCTGCCGAACTCACCGCCGTATAGATCTCCGTGGTGGACAAGTGCTGATGGCCGAGTAATTCCTGTATGTAGCGGATATCAACTCCGTTGGAGAGAAGCAATGTAGCGAATGTATGTCGGAACTTATGCGGACTGAGCCTTTGTCTCTTGCGCATCTCCAGCTCATCGACAGCAAGGGAATAACGTTTGATGAACCGACGAATCGTTGAGGGATCGATGCGCTTCTTCCGATTGCTGACAAAAAGCGGCTCACCGAGCTCATCGGACACCGCATCAATGCGCACCTTCAAATATGCCTGTACAGCGTCATGAACAAGGGGATGGATGGGTACATAGCGTTCTTTGGCGCCCTTGCCTCGAATGGTGATGCTCCGCTGTCCCGGTTGTATGTCGTTTACATTTAACTGAACCACCTCAGAGACCCGCAGTCCCATGAACAACATCACTACGATAATGGCCCGATCCCGTTCGCTCTCAATGCTCGTGAGGAAACCAAGCACTTCATCTTCGTTCAGCGCCACGGGGACCTTTCTTTCGGTCCGTATTCGCATATCGTTTAGCTTGTCGAGCGTATCCTGGCGCACGGGAAATCCCTCTCTGATCATGAGCCTAAAGAACTGGCGAAGGCACGCCAGCCTACGCAACAGGGTAGAGCGACTCACGCCCTTTGAAGACTCCAGGAAAGAAAAAAAAGCCAAGACATCTTCTTTGCCGATCCGGTCGATCTCCACATCAAACCAATCCAGCAGCGCCTGCGATCGCAACCGAGTCTTGTAGTTGCGGCTTAAGAGATCGGTATCCCAGAGCTTCCCGTCAGCCTTGCGCAAGTCGCTTTGCAGCTGATCCAACCGTTCTCGATCCACACGAGTCAACACGTGGGGCCGCATCAAGACGAGAAACAACTTAAACTGCTGCAGGTCACATTCGTAATTGCGGCGTGTCTGAGGTGAGCGCCCGGTCAGAGAATCGAGGAAGTAGCCAACACAGGCGTTGTAGGAAGTGGTCATGTCTGAGAAACCTCCCGAAAGAACGTCCTCAATCGGCAGCTATTCTAATTCCTGATAATATAGATTATCAGGAATTACGTCAAGGTAAACCGGCCGGTATCACTAACGACCCCACCTGCCTGACGGCCCCCAATACCTGAGCACACTCAGCCTTTGAAAGCGTCGAGGCCTCGCGATACCGGCCATCACTAATAGTAATGCTACGAACAACCCAAGTGTGCATCATTGCGTCACAATCCTTCTACGCTCACAGACGACCTCCTTCATTGGGGATACTACTCGCGGGTACAACGCGCTCAGATCAGAAAGGATGTGTTAGGCAGCTTTGGGTATCGTACGTTACGTCTTCTTGAATGAGCAACAAGCGCTAACGGCGCTTGAACAGCTACGCCGGGAGTTTGCCGACGAACGCATCACCATGACCCGCATCATGCCGTCACGATCCGCTCAAGAGTATATCGGTGATCATGATCCCATCGGTGGCTGGCGATTTACCGGCACTTCGATCATGACTCTGCCTGCCACGGGTCCCACGCTCGTCGGTAACAGCACCACCGTTGATGTGTCCATCGGTGATCTTGACGAGCTCCTCGAGACAACTGCTGCAAGAGAGCTCGCTACTCAACGCGATCACCGAACTAAGGTTCGCATTCTGGCCGATATAGAGGTCCATTCCGCCGAAGAGGCACAACTGGCCGTTCACATCATGGACCGCTCCGGCGGATACGCTCTCGACACACCAGACGGTTGACGAACAACACAAAAAAGAGCGACGGACTGTGCGTATCAGTCAATCGCTCTTTTGCTTTGGCAGGGGTAGAAGGATTCGAACCCTCACTTACGGTTTTGGAGACCGCCGTGCTAGCCGTTAACACCATACCCCTCTGACAGGGTCAGTATAACACACGGCCTGCAGCGACGTCAAGCGCTCAAAGCGTATCATCCGACATGCTTTGTTGTGCTTACCCCAAACATTCCACCCAACATAGCACTCGCGCACAGACCCAAAACCCGCCACATAAAATCAGAGTGAGCCAAAACCATAAGCCCACGGCGCCCCGCCGGCAGGGTTAACGCTATTACATACAAAAGACCAACCAGCGCTCCATGCATCCATCCTACACGTCCGGCAATCCTGCCGCCAACCAAACCTCCTATGACAACGCTGACATAGTTGATGGCCTGCAGCAGAAATGAAGATGGTCCCTCCCACTCACTGAGCGCCAAGACTAAGCTGACTACGATCCCGGCAAACAACGTCACGCCGGCTCCCATAAAAACCCCGGCAACCAGGGCTCGTCCGGAGAGCAATCTCCGCCGTGACGATGCTCCTCCTCCCCGTCGCTCCCCCATTTTCGCACCCCCTGTGAGTGTGAGGTCACCCACCTTCATCTCAAGGAATCGAGCTGTTATCCCAACTTATGCACGGAAAGCCGACATTAGTCTGTCTAGGAATCCTGTTCCTCTTTGGCGGCTGCTATCACCTGTTGAATGATGGCCGCCGGTACTTCCTCGTAATGATCGAATTCCATGCTGAAGTCACCTCGTCCCTGAGTCATGGAACGCAGGTCAATGGCGTACCGGAAAAGCTCAGCCAAGGGAGCTTGCGCTCGGATTCGCTGCAACCCGTTCTCGGGGTCCATGCCGAGGATGCGACCGCGCTTCTTGTTGAGATCGCCGATGACATCTCCCATGTACTCTTCGGGAACCACGACGTCGATGTTGTAGATGGGCTCAAGAAGGACCGGATTGGCATCCATGAAAGCCTTCCTGAAAGCCATGGAAGCCGCAAGTTTAAAGGCCATCTCAGAAGAGTCGACTTCATGATACGACCCATCCAACAAGGTGACCCGGCAATCGACGACCTCGTATCCGGCCAATACGCCTTCCGCCATCGTCTCGCGGACACCCTTCTCGACAGCAGGGATATACTGCCTGGGCACCGCTCCACCAAAGATCTTGTCTACAAACTCAAATCCGCTGCCTGCCGGAAGCGGCTCCAGCTCAATAATAACGTGTCCGTATTGTCCACGACCTCCGCTCTGCTTCCTGTGACGGTAATCCGCCGTGACCTTCGAGCGTACTGTCTCCTTATAGGGTACCCGCGGCTCTTTCGTCACCGCTGAGACACCGAACTTCCTCGACAATCTGGAGAGCATGACCTCCAGATGCAGGTCGCCCAGGCCGGAGATCAACAACTCAGCAGAAGCCGGGCTCTTTTCCATGGTGAAAGTGGGGTCTTCTTCAGCCAATCGAGTGAAGCCCGCCCCGATTTTCTCTTCATCACCTTTAGCCTTGGGTTCGGCAGCCATGGAGATCTTGGGTTTCGGAAAATCGACGAAGCTCAGGCGAATCGCCCGATCACGAGTGCAGAGCGTGTCGCCGGTCGTCGTAACTTGAAGCTTGGCCACACCGGCGATGTCTCCGGCACATACTTCGTCTACAGGCAGGTGCTCCTTGCCCCGCAACACAAAGACCTGACCCAGCCGCTCATCTCGGTTCTGATTGGCGTTGTGCAGTACCGAGTCTGACTTCACAACCCCTGAGATAGCACGGAAGATGCTCATCTTTCCGACATACGGGTCAGCCATGGTTTTAAAGACCTGGAGCACAGGAGCTGCGGACGGGTCAATTTCCAACACCGTCTCAGAGCCGTCGCTGACCTGGACACCCGCCGGAGCCTGGCCCTCCAACGGTGACGGCAGGCAATCGTTGATGATATCAAACAAGTGAGAAACACCAATCTCTCTGGTCGCCGAGCCGCACAGCAGGGGGACGAGCTCTCCGGCTTTCACGCCCGCACGGAGACCCGTTATGAGCTCCTCGTCGGTAAGAGGCTCGTCTTCCAGGAACTTCATGGTCAGCTCATCGTCGGTGGCGGCGATGGCCTCAACCATCGTGGCCCGGGCCTCTTCGACTTCATCCATCATATCGGCAGGGATATCCGTCTCTTTCAGCGCTTCCCCATCGCCTGCCACATAGGCTTTCATACTCACCAAATCGATATAACCGGAAAACTCCTCCGCGCTCCCGATGGGCAAAGAGATGGGCGTGATCTGCTGTCCGAAACGATCTCGCAGTTGACTCACGACCTCAGCGAAGTTGGCATTTTCACGGTCCATCTTGTTCACAAAGATAACCCGGGGTTTCTCATACTGGTCACAATAAGCCCAGACCTTTTCCGTACCGACCTCACAACCGGAAGCGGCGCAGACAACCACCACAGCCCCGTCCACCACATGCATCGGAGCCAGGACCTCGCCGACGAAGTCAAAATACCCCGGTGTATCCAATACGTTGATCTTATGATCATCCCACTCACACGGAATGACTGATGCATTGATGCTAATGCCTCTCCGCGTCTCCTCAGGATCGTGGTCGCTGACGGTGTTGCCCTCTTCGACCGTACCCCGCCGATTTATCGCACCGCTGACATGTAACATCGCTTCGGCAAGGGTGGTTTTTCCGGCACCGCCGTGACTAACCAGTGCCACATTGCGCAACATACTCGATTCGTATTTTCTCACATAGATTCTCCTTCCGCTCTACGTCGCATACTTAACATCATAACCCGTCACCCGAGGTAAGTGAGGCTCCAAATTAAGAGTGCCCATTTGGACGTCGCTATTTGTGCTGTCCTCAGCGAATGCTCAAGAACCGTGACTTCGGATCCCAGGAAACCTCCGGAGTAAGCAGTCGGACCAACTGTGCGGGAAGATAGACGAGACCGTCCCGATACTGCGGCTCCTGACTCAGTGTTGCCTGACGTCCGTTGACAACGACAGCGCGGCCACCTACCGTAGCCACCAAGTACTGCATTCCCCACAGAATGGTTATCTGCCTTTGACTCTGTCTCCAGGAAAATGAAAACCCAAGCAGATCGGCCCAGTCCCCTACCGACAGCAGGATATCGCCTCTTACAAGGACAGGTTTTGCCCGCAGATCATCATATGGCTTGCCGCCGCTTACCATCTTCAGATAATCGGCCGGGACTCTCTCTAAGACTCGAATCTCCTCTTCGCTCTGAAGCACAAGATATTTGCCCGCTTGTACAGCTTGGGTGAAATCGACGTCGAAGTCGCTTTGCCACATCACATCAAAGGCCCAATCGGCATCTGCCGCGCGCGGTTGCCAGACGGAAAGAGCGCCGTCTTGCACGCCGAGCACCACACTTGGCTCAGTCGGCTGACGAGGTTGCAGGGCACAGCGCATGTCATGGGAGGTCTGAAGCACACCTGACGCTTTGAGCATCATGTCTCCGTCCGGGATACACCCATAAGCATACAGCAAGTTCTGCGATGTGACGATAACCAACTCTCTTGCGCCGTCTTGATCCACATCGAACACATCTAGAAAACGAATCTCGCCCCAGGGATACTCTTCCCACTGCATTTCAAACTGACCTGAAGGCCGACTCTCTTTTTGCGTCTCTTCACGCCGAGCAACTGAAAGATGTGAAATATCGACCAGACCGGTGCCGTACTCCAAAGGATTCGGAGGGACCATGTCGGTCAGCTGTGTCGTCCAACGCCACATGGATATATAACCCTGTTCTCGTGCGACTATGACATCGTCTTTTCCGTCACCGCATAGATCACAAGCCAAAAGATAGCGAACATGGCCTTCGCGGCTCCCGGAACGCCATACCTGCGACAATTCGGAGTCGCCATTGAGGAAAGCGAAGGCTGTACCCGCCTCGCTGAGGGCCACCACATCCGCCAAACCATCGCCGTCCAAGTCGGCGGTGATCAGCTTCACGGCGGGAGACCACATGTATCGATCCGTCTGAGCAAGGATCGAATACCCTTCCGAGAGGCTGTATACGTAAACGATACCCGGTCCGGCTGAGCCGATCCACAGATCGTCCTGCCCGTCGCCGTCGAAATCAGCGAAGGCCACGCTTACGGCGGGATACTTGAAGCCCTCTAACTCGACATCAGCTTCCAACCCGTCCGGCGACAACCGGTGGAGCAACACGCGGCCATCCTGCACAACCGCCACACGTTGCAGACTACCGTCAGGCACCAAAGAGCCGACGGCCACATCGGTCACTCCGCTGAGTGCCGTGAGCTGGGCGACCTCAATAAGGGCATAGGACGCCTTCGCGCCAGACGCGCCAAGAGCGACGATGGAGCCGCAAATGCATACGGCCCAAATGATCACCGCAAAAACACGGCAATGATGAGACCGTCCTTTTTGCGTTGTATTCCCCTCCCCTGAGAATAGAGTAGGACTGAGAGAGGGATCAGCAACTGCTCCCCGCATTACGTTATTAGGTTATTCTCATAGGAAAGGCGCAGTTCCTGCCTAGAGTTGCACCCTCGTGCCGGATTTCGACTCGTCACCCACGGTCCGGACTAAAAGCCTCAATTGTCCGGGTTCGGGCATGACATATATGCAGGAGTACTTGTCCATCCGGCCAAGCAAGGAGTGGAGATGACAACCACTGTCTGAGGAGGTGCCAGGGGCATGTTCATTGATATCCATGCACACGCTTACCGAAAGCGGCCGCCGTTCATTCCTTTCTGCACCGCTGAGGAAGTGCTTCGTCGCTACGATGAGGCAGGCATCGAGAAAGGCGTTCTACTCCCTATTGTCAGTCCTGAGATTTACATCCCCCAAAGCAACGAAGACATTCTGGAGATGGCAGCCGATTATCCCGACCGGTTTGTTCCCTTCTGCAACATCGACCCTCGGGCGTTGACCAATTCCCCTGATGCACCACTGGATCGTTTGTTGCGTCACTACAAAGATCTAGGCTGCAAAGGACTGGGCGAAGTGATGCCCAATCTACCGATGATGCATCCTCTGGTACAGAATCTCTTTAAACATGCGCAGGACGTTGGGTTCCCCGTGATCTTTGACGGTTCAGGTCTGCTAACAGGTGATTTCGGGCTTCAAGATGATCCCGGATTACCTCAACTGGAGTACACCCTGCAACGCTTCCCCGATCTGATCTTGGTGGGACACGGACCGTTATTCTGGGCGGAAATCGGCCGCCTGGACACCCCCGCCGAAGGTCGCTTCATCTTTCGACCCGGCGGCGGACAAGTCGGACGGCACCCCGACGGGCCCATAAAGGAAGAGGGTGTGATGCCCAAGCTCATGCGCAGATATCCGAATCTTTACGGAGACCTCTCAGATCCCAGCCCTTGGCATGCCTTGACCCGAGATCCCGACTATGGACCCAAATTCCTAATGGAGTTCCAAGACAGACTGCTCTTCGGCACTGATATCATCACGCCACACTCCGACTTTCCCATGATTGACCTTCTCAAGGAGTGGCGAGATGCAGAAAAGATCACCGAGCAAGCCTTTGCCAAGATAGCCAAAGAGAACGCGATCAAGTTGCTGGATCTGTAATAGGGCGATCACTCTTTTAGGAGGGAGTACGGTGAGCGATTTCAGACTGATTGACGCGCATCAGCATGTCTTTTGGCACGGTCGGGACGACAAGGGACTTCTGGCTGACATGGACGAACACGGCATCGAAAAAGCCTGGCTTTTGGGTTGGGAGGAATCCGCAGAGGAAGCGGGCGGAGGCTATGCCTCGGTTGTAGATCCACGCTGGCATTGGCGCGGCAGCTCGACCGCCGTCATGCCGCTGCATACCACCTACGAGGTCTGTCGGCGCTACCCGGATCGTTTTGTCTTGGGCTACTGCCCTCACCCGCTTGATCCGAAGGCCCTGCCGAAACTCAAAGCCGCTATCGATATCCTCGGAGCGAGAGTATGTGGGGAATGGAAGTTTGCCATCCACCTCGACGATCCCCGTTGCATCGAGATATTCCGCTACGCCGGTTCACGGGGATTGCCCGTCATTGTGCATATAGATGTGCCCTATCTGCCTCCAAAAGGAGGGCGTTTTGTAGGTCACTACGCCTGGAAAGGAGGCACTATAGCCAATCTGGAGCGAACCCTGACTATGTGTCCCGACACCAACTTCCTGGGACACGCCCCCGGGTTTTGGCGAGAGCTCACAGGCAACGCAGATGAGTACCCCGAAAGCTATCTTAAGCCTCCCCTGACGCCCGGCGGTCGTCTCCCAAGCCTATTCGACAGGTACCCCAACATATACGGAGACCTCTCCGCCGGCAGTGCCCTGCGCGCCCTCAAAGCCGATCCCGAGATCGCCCGAGAGCTGCTCATAAGGCATTCGGATCGCTTCGTGTTCGCTCGCGACTACTACGGGCGTGACTTGCGAGAGTTTCTTGATAGCCTGCAACTCCCCACCGACGTATGGCGTCGAATCGGCAGGGAGAATGCAGAACGGCTGTTAGCCGCTACCGACTGAGGACAAAGCGAGTCGAGCAAATCCGCTATGTAGCCTCAGGCTTGCTCCTGGGCCTGCGGCTGATGCGGACTTGCTCGACTCGATGGTGGCACACTCGCTCCACGGTCAGTACGGCATCATCATGCTGCACTCGTTCACCCACCAAGGGTATGTGTCCCAGACGTTCCATGAGAAAACCCGCAATAGTCACGTAGTCTTCGCTCTCAGGTATGGTCAATCCAAGAGCTTGGTTGACTGAACGCACCGGGACGCTGCCCGGCATCAGATACTCCGTGGAACCTGCGGCCAACGCCAGATCATCCAACGAATGAGGATCGGTCAACAGTTTTTCCAACAGCTCATTGACCGAGACCACTCCTTCCAGGGCACCGTACTCGTCGGCCACGACCACCAAGTACTCTTCTGCGTCGCGCATCTCTTTCAGCAGATCGCCTAAGGGCTTCAACTCGGGAACCACGCGCACCGGTTGCATGATTTCGCCCACAGTGCCTTCTCCGTCCGTCTCCAGACAGCGGCCGACGATGGCACTTAACGACACCTGTCCGACGATATCATCCGAGGAAGACTCAAAGACAGGTGCCCAGCTCAAACCCGCGTCGTGCAGTGCCTTGGCCGCTTCTTTGAGGTCAAGATCCTTCGACAAGACAACAGTATCACTGCGGTGGACCATTATCTCTCGGGCACAGGCATCTCCGAATTCAAAT
The DNA here is from genome assembly GCA_050945315.1 of Limnochordia bacterium. GTDB lineage: Bacteria > Bacillota > Limnochordia > DTU080 > DTU080 > DTU080. Next base: position 9,498 of record JBMNSS010000044.1, read on the forward strand.
ACATTACGTACCCAAAGCTTCTCCTCAGGAGGGATCTCCTCATGAACGGCAACCATCTGTAGGATCTCGGCTTCAGAGACCGTTTCGTCTTCCAACTTACCGCGGATACCCATGACCCACAGCACAGCCTGTGTGGATACCGTCAGCAACCAGACAAACGGCGAGGCCAATCTCGCCAGCATTTCCAAAGGGCGCGCCATCCACAAAGATATTGGTTCTGAATGCTGCAGAGCGACTCGCTTGGGCACCAGCTCGCCCACCACCAAGGTGACGTAGGAAATGACAAGCGTGACCAAAAATACAGCGAGCACCTGACTGGAGGCACCTATCCCGGGGATGGGCAGACGAGACAGGACGGATGCCAAGGCTTCGGCCATACCCACGGCAGCGGTAGCACTGGCCAACATGCCGGCCAAAGTGATGCCTATCTGGATGGTGGCCAGCAGTTTTTCGGTCTGCTCCGTCATACGCAGCACCGCTTCGGCGGCTTTAGACCCCTGCTCCGCCAGTGTTGCGATGCGACTGCGGCGCACGGACAAGAGTGCTATCTCCGACGCGGCAAAAACGGCGTTGAACCCGATCAACACCGCCACCAAGAATAACTCGCCTAACCAACTGTCCATGGAGCGGATCCATACCCCCTGAAAACCTTTGTGAAGACACAATTGAGACTAAGTATATCCCTATAACCGTGCAGTTGCAACAATGTGCCAACACCTACACGTGATCGATATTGGGAATGTGGATTGGCACAGGCAGCAAGTGACCAAACATGCCCAGCTGTCTTGTATCCCCAAATGGCCCTCCAAACAACTGTCCACTCAGACGGGGATTACACAGTTCCACGTGTTCGCGGGCATACCTGCCCGGACGCACAGATAACTCAGCTCCGTCCCACTCAACGGTAGCCCACTCAGTCGATTCCTCCCAACGACATCCGATGCTGATGTCAAAGGGCCGGAGACCCGCAACTCGCGTGCTGAGAAACGGAGCCAACTCCTGCGCTAACCGTGGCCAGTTGATGATGCGAAACATGCCTTGAGGAGTGACTCGCCAGTAATTGCAGACTTGACCCAAACGAACGCACGGCTCCGTTTGCGCCGCGGACAACTCTACGTTGGCTCCATTGCCGAAACTCCAATCCAACGCTCCATGGATAAGCTCCGCCTCGGCACCGGTGTTCGAGAACACTTCGGTCACTTCGAGATCTCCCGAGCGATCTTTCAGCGATATGAGGTATCCTTCATCGCCCATAAACACGCGCACCGTCGGCCGTGACAATACCAGCGGTAGGTGTCGGCGCTTCACGCCGAATTGGATCGTCGCCGACATCTCCTCGAGCCGTCTGATCACTCCGGGAGAGCTCTTGTCAACTTCCTCGACCGAAGCGGCAGGCCGCACATGCGCCCTTTGCAGCGAGCGACGACTTATAAACATATTGTACTTGATGCCGCAGGTTTGGTAGCCAAAATGCTGATAGCGCTGCCGATCGCCCCACAGAACGGACAGCGACCAACCTCTTTCTCGCATGTGTTTTGTCGCCTCAAGCATCAGGCGCGACATGAGTCCTCTGCCACGCTGATCCACGGCCGTGGCTACGCCTCCGATACCGCCGCACCTGATGGTCGAGGGGCCTACCCGCAACGTCATCGGATAGACTCCCACATGAGCGGCGATTCCCGCATCGGCCTCGATGACCATGGAGCATTCAGGAGCGATCTCCTGTAACTCAGGGTAATAGCGAAGGAAAAAGTCTCTGCCATGTCCGTAAGAACGCTCAAGAAATCTCTGTAGGCGGTCGATTTCATCTCTTGTCACAAAACGAACTGCAGGGTCCACTTTGAGTCCTCCTATCAGCTGCGGCATTCAACCCACCCTGATCAAGTGAGTAATTCCGCCCCTTGGGCCGACTTCCTGTTGCCATATCCCAGGAAGAACCCAAGCACCGGGAAGTATAAGAAGATTGGAAAACGGCCAAATCCGGCAGGACGTTTGAGACGCGAAGCCTAATATGATGACAGATGGGTGTAGTTGGGGCATCTTTTTGTCACCAGGATGAGGAGGAAGATGTATATGTCATCGAAACTGGCGCTCTACGGCGGTCCCAAGGCAGTGCAAACCCCTCCCGGAGATATTTTCACATGGCCCATTGTTACCAAAGAAGACGAAGAAGCCGTACTTGAGGTACTGCGCAGGGGCGCTATGTCAGGTACTGACGTCACCAAGCTCTATGAGCAGGAATTTGCCGAATGGCAAGGCTGCCGCTACGCATTGGCCTGCAACAACGGTACCTCGGCGCTCTTTTCTGCTTTCTTTGCCTGTAAGATAGGCGTAGGTGATGAGGTAATCTGCCCAAGCCTGACCTACTGGGCGTCGGCGACACCTGCATACTCCATGGGGGCAACGCCGGTCTTTGCCGAGGTTGATCCCAACACATTATGTCTGGATCCAAATGACATTGAACACCGTATCACCGATCGCACCAAGGCTATCTTGGTCGTTCACTATGTCGGTCATCCGGCGGACATGGATCCGATCATGGAGATTGCCAAGCGACATAACCTCAAGGTTATTGAAGACGTCTCACACGCCCAGGGAGGCCTCTATAAAGGTCGTAAAGTCGGCTCCATCGGCGATGTCGGTGCCATGTCCTTGATGAGCGGCAAGTCATTCGCCATCGGCGAAGGCGGCATGCTGGTCACCGACGACCGGGAGATATACGAACGTGCCATTGCCTACGGACATTATGAGCGGTACACACTCGACAACATAGAGACCGAGGATCTCAAGCCGTACGTGGGTCTCCCCTTGGGTGGCCAGAAGTTGCGTATGCACCAGCTGAGCTCGGCGATGGGACGCGTACAGCTGAAATACTACGACGAGCGCATGGAGAGAATTCGCGAAGCGATGAATTACTTCTGGGATCTTTTGGAAGGCATCCCGGGCCTGCGCGCCCATCGAGTGCCCAAAGACTCCGGAAGTACAATGGCGGGCTGGTATGCGGCCAGAGGCATCTATGTTCCCGAGGAACTGGAAGGGCTCTCCGTGACTCAGTTCACGAGAGCGGTACGTGCCGAGGGCGTCTCCTGCGGTCCCGGAGCCAACAAGCCGCTTCACCTGCATCCTATGTTTAACACGTGTGATATCTACGGACACGGCAAGCCAACTCGAATCGCCAACTCGACGCGTGATCTGAGGCAGCCGCCGGGCAGCCTACCCATCACGGAGGGGCTTGGTCGACGCCTGTATACCATCCCTTGGTTCAAACACCTCGACCGTAAGATAATTGAGGAACACGCCCTGGCCTATCGCAAGGCGGCGGAGAACTACAAGGAACTGCTGAAAGACGATCCGGGTGATCCGCCGAGTCTTGGTGGATGGGGCCTGTTCAGCCAGCTCCAGCAACAGTAAGGCCATCCGGCCTACGTCGAGATCGAGCATAAGGCAGTGATACATTACCTGGGGTGCCCTCAGTCAAAGGCACCCCAGACTCTTTCCGCCATGGACCTGATCACATGCTCGATTCAAAGGCACCCCAAGCAAACTGAGCGGTGGCCGCCAATCCGAAGTGGAACATCAAGGGTGTGTAGTTGTACCAGGCAGTGGTGACCACTCCTTCAGCCTCCGCCTCGGCGGCCCGCTCACAGGCGGTCCGGATGTTGGGCACAAAGCGCCAATAATTGGGCAGCGAATGGTAGTTGTCACCGTTTCCAAGGGTCGTCGGTGCAGTGATCACCTTGAATCCCTGATCCTGATAGAACTCCAAGTAGGGGTACGCTTTGATGCGCTTAGGAAACTCCGGCCCCAGATAGGATCCATACAGACGCAAGAACTTCGGCCCCAGGCTCTCCTCCAGAGGCACCGGACGGGCGAAACGACTCATCACGGTCCGCTCCAAATCCGTCAATTCATGCGCCCACTCCGTCTTCCATCGTTCATCGCATACCGTCACCGGTTTGCCCGTTCTGTCGTAGCGAGCGATGAAATAGGGACTGTTTTTGCCTGTAGTCCAGTACTCCCAGTACATGATCACAAGGCGTCTGTCAAGATCCTCCAAAGCCTCCGGATGAGCACACAGCATATCATCCCAGATTATCGGTGTGATGTTTCTTTCGGCAAGCCAGGAGACAACCTGGTTCATGTAGTCGATATAAAGGCGACTGACCCCGTACTTCTCCACTTTCTCGCGGCACTTCGGACACTGGCCCAAACGGCGCGCCTCGTCGCCCCCCACATGTAGATAACGCATCCCCGGATGGAAGTCTATCATTTCTTCAACGAGTTCTGTCCACACCTGGAAAGACTCGGGATGCAACGGACACCACTGATCCCGATGCACATCCTCTTCTCTCAGATGGGCGTAGGTGTCATGCTTGAGAAGGTAGTCCAGATGACCGATCGACTGCTGCAAGGGGATGATCTCCAGATTGTTCTCAGAGGCCAAACTGACCAGCTGCTCGATCTGTTCGCGCCGGAGAGCCGTCGGAGCCTGGATAACGCCGTGTTTGACAAAGGGGAAACGATTGGAGTACTCCATGAGTATGGTGTTCAGCTTCAGCCGGGCGGCATGCTTCAGCACATACGAGGCTTCCTCAAAATCCATCTGCCGATAGCTGTCAAAGTTGACGTGAAAGCCACGCATCTTAAGCATCGGACCGTCGGCGATCTCACCCTGGGCGATCCACCCCTCCGGCGACAGTTGCCACAGCGTATGCAGGGCATATTCCGCGCTAAGCTCGTCGGCGGAAATCACTTCCACACTGTCAGGTCCGATCTTGATCCTGTAGGCTCCGTGGTCCATTTCTTCTTGTTTCAGCCGGACCGCCTTGGCAAGACCCTGCTCATCGGACAGACGAAAAGCCGTTATCCATGCCTGTCTTGCCTTTTGCCAATCCGGTGGCGCCTGAACACACCATTGATGGTCCAGACTAATCCGCTCGTCTTCCAATCGAACATCTCTCGGAGTCGGGGTCACGCGCTGCCAAGCTCGCACGAGTACCCACCACCTTTTCCTTGTGAATTATTGCGTCGGTGTACGTATACGACTTGATCAAAAAAGAACCTGCAAAAGGCGCTCGGCCATATGCTCTTTCCCAAGCAGACTTCCTGTCCGAATCATCAAACGCGCACATCCGGGATTATCGATGAGACTCCCTTCGTTCTCTAGTCAAAAAGAGTGTCACAATCAGCACAGCCACGGCAAAGCCGGCTTGAACCAGGATACTGCCGCATATTGAGTGCAGAGCATCCGCCGTGAATCTCGAAAGGGCCGATATCTCGTCGTTTGCCCGAATGAACCAGTACGAAGGGAGAAACCTGGCCACTGACAATACCGATCTGCCCATTATGGACTGCGGAACAAACACACCGCCGAGGAAGCTCATGCCCAGCGTGATCACGTTTACCGCCCCCGCCTGCGAACCGGCCTCTTTGACGAAACTGCCTATAAGAAGACCAAGGCATGCACAAACGGCGGCAAAGACCAGAACGTTGAGGGAGTACAAAGCTGTCAATCCCGATGGGGCGAGGTCTTTCCCATGGAGTATCAAGGCCCCCAGCATAAGCAGCACCCAGCAACCAAGAGCAAAGACTCCGTGACCGGCAGCCAACTCCAGGCTCATCCTCCTTCTCGGCAACGGTCCGCAAGAGTTTCGCAGACTCACATCAGGCCTGTTAAAGGCTATCATGACTGAACTGATGCCCGTCATGGCCATGCCGAGCAATGCATAGGCGCAGTATGCGAAATAATACGTGTAGCCCGGACGGTCTTGTCTGCCTGCGGCCTCAACCAGTCTCACGGACACCGCGCTATCGGCGGCCAAATCTGTCTCAGTTGCCGCAACCAGTTCAGCCTGATCGTTAACACCGCTGAACCGGAGCCAGAGCCTCATGGCGTTAAGAAGCCTGTCGATACTCATGTCGACATAGTGACTGCTGCTGGAACCGGGTACGATCACCTTGTGGATGACACCTTCCCCCTCCGACATGAACTGCTCCGAGAATCCCTCCGGGATGATGGCTATGTACTCGACGTTTCGATAGAACAGCGCGTCTTGGAGCTTCTCCGGATCGTCAGGATAGGCCACGACTCGATTTGTCTCACTCAGGTATTCCACAATCCCCTGGGCGATAGGTTGGCCACCGTCTCGGTTGATCACCGCCACAGGAGTCTTAACGGGGCTAAATGACATACTCGCACTCTCGGGTGCGATATATGAGAACATCACCGCCAACCCCATAAAGATCGCCAGGTTGATCCCTATCGACACGGCTGAGGCACGCATCACTTTGAAATAAGACCTAAACACTTGCATACCTGATCCTCCTGAGCTTCATAAAGCTTGCCGTGCACATAAGGGCGGAAAGCAAGAACAACAGGCCTATGTTAACGAAAAACCGGCGATGGGTACCGTAGATGTACAGGCTGTAGAAGGCATCTGATATCAATGCCGCGGGATTGACGTACGAGAGCATCGGCACTCTACGAGCGACTATATCTTTTACCTCGACCCACATCAGCCCGGCAAGGAAACTCATGATCATACTGACACCGATAAGAATGCCCGTCTTAAGCCCCTCGCTTCCCCTGACCACGGTACCGACAAGACTGCCAAAGGAGACTCCCGCCACACAGCCGGCAAGACATGTCAACACTACATACGCTGTTTGGTCGCCGAAACTGATCCGTAGGACAAAGACCATGTACGCCAGCAGGATCAACACCTCGGCGAAGCTGACCGACAGGGCGGCAACCGTATCCGCCAGGACGACAACCAGTTTATGGGTGGGCGCTATTGAGCGCCTGGCCCCTTGGGCAGACAGATCAGCCTGAATGTCAATGGCGTTGCGCAGTCCCCAAAACCCGCTGTACATGCACGCCATGGCGATCAAAGCATAGAAGAAGCCGAGCATTGTATCAGGTTTGGCGTTAGAGAAGGAGATCTGTTCGGTGTAGTTCTTGCGATCTGCCAACCCTGCCATCAGCTGTCGTGCGGCAGTGGGATTCTTTGCCAGAACACTCATGACCGTTCTGGTCGTGAACACATACTCATCCAGAATCGCCTTAAGGATGCTTTGTTGGATCCCTGAATGCTTCACTGTCAGTTCAAGGGTCTCATCGAGCGTGATAACTCCCGCAACGTCCCCTTTTTCGAGGAGTGGCACCCCTTGTTCTTCAGGCACCACTGCCAGCTCAAGGATCTGATCGTCGCCGGGCTGTGACAATGAAGCCAGCACTTGCCGCAACCGGGCGTCTTCTCGGTAAGCCTGGTTGTCCACCACCGCCACGCGTATGGGGTTGAAGCTTTCCAGCCTGTCGGTGAGACTCCCGAAAGCGAAGTAAAAGAACGTTGCCAACAACAGAGAAAAAAGCAGGGTCCAAAAGACCAGTTCTCGGTTCCGCAGCAGGCACTTCAACCGATAGCTGAATGCATGGATGAACATGGCCGCACCCCCCGTCAATCGCGTAGCTGTCTGCCGGTGATCTCGAGGAATACATCGTTCAATGTAGGTCGCTCTGAAAAAAACCTGTTGAAAGAGATATCTCGCGCCTTTAGGAAATCGAGGAGCGGTAACAGGTTGTGCTCGCCGCCATCATAGCGGACCGAGAGGCGATGATCGGCATAGTGGGCTTGGATCACGTGAGGCAAGCGGCGAATCTGATCCAGGTCCTCAGGAGACAGGAAATGCATCTCCACACTGACGGTCTCCCCGCGATCGATCATGGCCTTGAGCTCTTCTTTGGTGCCCGTAGCCAGCGTCTTGCCCTTATCCATGATTACGATGCGCGTGCAGAGTTGCTCGACCTCTTCCATGTAGTGCGATGTATAGACCACGGTGGCGCCCTGTCTGTTGAGCTGCCGAATCCCTTCCAAGATACTGTTGCGACTCTGCGGATCCACCCCAACGGTCGGTTCGTCCAGTATGAGAAGTCGAGGCCTATGGGCCATGCCGCAAGCAATGTTCAATCTCCGCAACAGCCCTCCCGACAGTTTTCGAGGAGGAAACCGCCGAAACTCTCCGAGTCCCACGAAGTCTATGGCCTCTTCAACCAGTTGACGGCGAGTCTTTTTGTCGGGGACATACAGACCACAGAAGTAGTCAATGTTTTCTTCCACTCCCAGCTCGTCAAAGACGGCCACGTTCTGCGGGACCAGACCGATCTTCCGCTTGATCTCATAGGCATCCGGTCTCATAGGACGACCAAAGACCTCGATCGTGCCTTTGTCATATTTCAAAAGAGACAGGATGCAATTGATCGCCGTCGTCTTGCCGGACCCGTTAGGCCCAAGCAGACCGACGATCTCTCCCTCGTCAACTCGCAGGTCAAAATGATCCAAGGCCAGCAGATCCCCATACCGTTTCACCAAGTTCCGCACATTTATGAGCATGGCCACGACTCCACTCCATCTGATTTCAGCATGACAATGTGATAATACCGACGCACATCCCGGCAGTCCCCTTTTGTTTTGTTTCAAAAGAGAGGCAGCCTCGCATTGACATTCCCACAGTTGATGACGACTCACTGATCTGTACATCAATAAAGAGATCTCAAGACATCCCGACGGAACCGGGAGTGATGATCCGGGAACAAAGACATCGTCAAGCTCGCAATCGAGTAGGGTGACGCTGCGCTGATCTGGCGCAGCGTCGGCCCTCTCACAGAACCGTACGTACGGGTCCGTATACGGCTCCTGAAGAACCTTGACGTTACGCTTGGTAACGGTGCAAAATCCCGA
>JBMNSS010000045.1:0-18026 GCA_050945315.1 Limnochordia bacterium
AGCGTAACGTCAAGGTTCTTCAGGAGCCGTATACGGACCCGTACGTACGGTTCTGTGAGAGGGCCGACGCTGCGCCGGATCAGCGCAGCGTCACCCTACTCGATTCTCCGAAGAGGACGTCGAAGCTTGTTGTCGTTCGCGCCACTGCGCTCTTTTTCCCGACGCCAACTCACAAGAGACGGAGATCAACCCTACGATTAGAAATGATACACGTGAGAGAACGAGCATGGATCGATCATGTCAAGCTCGTCTTGACAATGCGTTGAGAGCAAACCATAGAGGTATCCTTTGACTTTTCATGTGCTGGCGGCAAGTAGACCTTGAACGAACCTGCAGTGCAGTTGGGCAACAAGTGTACAGGTGGTTTTAGACACGGTCCCTCGTGGTCACTCATGGCGAAGTGTCTGAACGAGAATAATCGCCTCCGGTAATTCGGAGCCTATGTGGCAAGATGACCCGGGGCGTTGCGGTGGGATTGCTCTGTCCGTGGCGTTTCGCGGAGTGTTCCACGTGGAACATTCTCATCAAGCGGGAGGACTTGCTTTGGATCGGAGTGCTATTCGGCAACTTCTGAAGGACCTGCAGACGGGGCGCACAGATATTGACACGGCTGTGGATCTCCTGTCAGGAATGCCATACGAAGAACTGGGCTATGCGAAGATCGATCATCATCGCGCCGCGCGTCAAGGCTTTCCCGAGGTCGTCTATTGTCAAGGGAAGACGCCTGAGCAGGTACAACAGATAGTCTCCCGGCTGTCTGCACGCCATGACCGGATTCTGGCCACTCGGGCGGACTCCCGAACCTTTGCGGCTGTCCAAGAGGCGCTTCCCGAGGCTCAATACCACGAGTTGGCCAGAGCGATCACCGTCAGCAAGGATTCGTTGGAACCAGTGTATTCCGGTTACGTCGCAGTACTCACCGGAGGTACTTCGGATCTACCGGTAGCTGAGGAGGCGGCCGTCACCTTGGCCATCATGGGTCACGAGGTGAAGCGGGTCTATGATGTCGGTGTGGCCGGAATTCAGCGTCTGCTGGCGCAACAGGATATTATCAATGGTGCCCATGTTGTCATTGCGGTGGCAGGTATGGAGGGCGCCCTGCCCAGCGTTGTCGCCGGGCTGACCGATCGGCCTGTCATAGCCGTTCCTACCAGCACGGGCTATGGGGCGAACTTCGCCGGGCTGGCACCTTTGTTGACCATGATCAATTCCTGTGCCAGCGGCGTCAGCGTGGTCAACATAGACAACGGTTTTGGAGCAGGATATGTGGCGGCGACTATCAATCGACTGATCGCGTCCGGCGGCTTGCGATCATGACCGGCTTCATCCATATCCACAGCGCGGATGCACAACACGATCTCTAAAGGGAGGGTGCCTGAGATGCGCATCGCCTACTTCGATTGTTTTTCAGGTATAAGCGGAAACATGATCCTTGGAGCCCTTGTCGATGCGGGAGTATCCTTAGCCGCGCTTGAGAGTGATCTGCATCGCCTCAATCTTCCGGGCTGGGAGCTTAAGGTCACCAAAGACGGCAGGGAGGGGATCACCGGCACACACGTGGAAGTCGTACAGACCACACACGAACACGTTCATCGTACGATAGGTGACATTGAAGACATCGTGTCGGCCTCCGAGTTGCCGGAAGCGACGAAAAAGCAGGCCATGGAGGTCTTTGAGGTTCTTGCTGAGGCGGAAGGCAGAGTCCATGGAGTACCGGCCACCGAAGTCCACTTCCATGAAGTCGGGGCCATTGATGCCATAGTGGATATCGTAGGGGCGATCAGCGGTCTGGCGGGCCTTGATTTGGATGCTGTCTATGCCTCCCCTGTTCATCTTGGGCGCGGATTTGTGCGCGCCGCGCACGGAACGATTCCGGTTCCGGCCCCGGCGACGCTGGAGATCTTGCGCGGTGTACCTGTCTACTCGATGGGAGTTCGCGGTGAGTTGACCACGCCAACGGGAGCGGCGATACTCAAAACCGTAGTCTCCGAGTACGGTCCGTGGCCGCAGATGACGGTGGATAAGATAGGCTACGGGCTTGGTACAAAGCACTTTTCCATACCGAATGTGTTACGCCTGGCTATCGGCACGTCGGATGTCGATCATGATGATCACCACCATCATGATCATGAGATTCCCGGTCTACACGGAGATCACGTCGAGATCCTCGAAGCTGATATTGACGACATGAATCCGGAGTGCGGTCCGCACGTTATTGAGCAGTTGCTGGCAGCCGGAGCTTTGGATGCTTATTTTACCCCTATCGTAATGAAGAAGGGACGACCGGCTCTAAAACTCACCGTTCTATCGCCTCCGTCTGCCGTCGAGGCTTGTGTCACTACGGCTTTGCGCGAGACCACGACACTTGGCGTACGATCCTTGCGTGCTCGCCGCCATAAGCTTCACAGGGATTGGATCGATGTTCAGGTAGCCGGGCGACCTGTCCGGGTGAAGCTTGGTCGATGGAACGAAGAAGTGGTGAACATCGCCCCCGAGTACGAAGACTGTCGGCGTACCGCACAGGCGGCGGAATTGCCCCTTAAGCTGGTGTATGACCGGGCAAAGACGGCGGCCTATGTCGGGTTGCAGGCTCAGTGAGCCGTGATGAGCACTGCCTGCTCAGCCACGAACAGGCAGTGCCAGCTTGCCCTGCTGTCCGGGCGACTCCATTCCTTGAGAAGCGGCGCCGGGATCTGAAAACCACAGTCCGCACAGACAACGCTCTATCCCGTCGGTGATGAGGGCGGCCATGCGCATGACCAGACTGAGCCGTGTATTTTGAAGTACGAGATACTCCATGAAACCTCCCACGTTGACGACACCTACTACGTGGAGATGTCCTACGGATGGCAATCGCTTGTTGACTCCGCTTCCCGGACGCAAAGCACCCCGCTTTACGGAGACGACTCCTACGTTCTCCGCCCGTCCCAGACAGGCATCGACTGCCAAAATCGGTTGCCCGGGTCGATCTTCTTTGATGTTCTCGAGGGTCTCGGTCAAGTTGGCAGCATGCACCGGTTCCTCGAGAGTGCCATATATCGGTACCGGCAGCCCGCGTTCTTGTAGGGCGGTTCCGGTGAGAGGGCCTAATGAATCACCCGTTGAGCGATCGGTACCTACGCAGACAATTACCGGAGTAGCACCCAGTGGGGCGACGAGAGTAAGGTGCTCATGCAATGAGCGTGCCAGAGTCTCAGCCCCGGACTGATCCTCAACGTGTACCCGGTTGGGCTGACTCAGACTCGGGGCGGTAAACAAGGGCGATATAGGCGTTTGCCACAATAAGACCACCTCAGACACAAAATATACAAGCCCACATCAGTATATGACGCCCGTGGTGCTCACTATACCAATTCTGATGCCAGGCGATCAGCATACGGTGTAGAATAGAAATCAGGATCCCGCCAAAGAGCGTTGATCACTGGCGTTGAACGGACCCCACGAGTGCTCTTGCAGGTGAAGTGCCCAGGTATTCCGGGGCGATTGACTGGCTCCGGCCTCGGCGGCAGGCTGTTGAAAAGCTCGGATCAAGCCCCCGGGCGGCCTCATCGACAACAACTGCTCGATAGCCTCTGCCATGCCATGTGTAACAGGGCCGACGATCGTTCGGCGCGGATCCTGATCGAGCAGGAGCGTTTCGGCTGGGTTGTGCAATTCGCGGTGCGTTGCCGAGTGTTCCACGTGGAGCATCATCACGCCCCGCAAAGGACGACGAGAACGGTGGTATCCGGGCCGACCGTGCTCCTTGTTCACATGCACCCGACAAAGACAGAGGTTAGGGCGGTGACTCGGAGTGTTCCACGTGGAACAACGGGCATCAACCGATCGCACTATGCGTGTGACTTGATCGGCTTCGCGGACCATCGGCAGTTCATGTGAGTCGATGACGGGGGGCGATTGTTGCCCGGCTCAACCGGTCTAAGTGCTCTTGCCGGTCCATGACATAGGCGCCTTGGAGCGCGTAGTCGAGATGACAAAACGGCAGGGAGGAAGATAACGGGTTGTGCCGCTCGCAACAATAGGCAGGACACTGGCGCGAAGACCGCTGTCGACAGCAAGTAACACGTGTGTGGCGCTCTCTTGGCCCGGCGCTCCGTCCGGTTACGCAAGACGAAGTCCTTGAAGAGGACATGGCCGTTCATTTGGGTGCTTGGGTGGCATGTTTACACAGACTCGACGGGGTTGCACCGTCTAGGGTGCTTTGTGGAGACATTCGGAACCGTTCTGGGGAGGGAATCGATGGCCGTGGCTTCCGCGTACCGACGCGTCGGGACTCGCCTGACGGCTTTGGCTCTGGTTGCTTTTTTCCTATGCTTTCTTAGCACGTTCTTGGCCTTCGGATTCTCCGAGACCGCAGACCTCATTCGGCCCGGGGTGACGATTGTGGGCATTTCCGTGGGAGGCCTGAGGTCCCGCGAAGCGACTGCAGTGGTCGAAACGGAGCTCCGATCCAAAATGGAGCGACCGATCCAGGTTGTGTGGAGCGGGGGAGGGCACTTCATCTATCCTTTGGAAGACGGCATTGCCGCTGACATTGAGGCCATGGTCAAAGAGGCACTGGCCGTGGGACGTGTGGGGGGTGTGCTGCAACGCTGGTTGAATCGCTACAAGGGAGTAGACATCCCGCTAAGGGTGCAGGTCAGCCCGCACTTTGACGTCGTGCTGCAGGAGTTGGAGAGCAGGATCTATCAGCCGCCCCGGGATGTTCGATTTCAGCCTCTGTCGAATGGTACGGTCAGGATTGTGCCAAGCCGGGAAGGACAGGAAGCAGACCTCCCGGCGCTGCGTGCGGCCATCCTTGATACCTTGCTCAAACCTGACAGACAGGTGGTGGCACCCGTCCGGCCCGTTGGGCCCAGACACACCACACTGGAAGCTCGGACGTGGGGCATCAAGAGTGTGGTGGCTCGTGCCGAGACCTATTTTGACACCCTGGATATCAACCGCGTTCACAATCTCAGGCTGGCTACCGAGAGTCTTGACGGAACTCTGTTGGCGCCTCGGGAGCTCTTCTCCTTCAATCGGATAGTCGGTCCGCGCTTGGCCGAGTACGGTTATAAAGAGGCACCCGTCGTTATCGACGGTGATCTGGTGCCGGATGTCGGCGGCGGCATTTGTCAAGTGTCAAGTACGTTGTTTAACGCTGTTCTCTTGGCGGATCTGGAAGTTCGAAATCGCAGCCCGCACTCTATCCCGTCCACATACGTTCCTCTGGGTCTGGACGCGGCGGTGGCCTACGACTACATGGATTTCCGCTTTGTCAATACTACCGACAGCCATCTCTACATCCACGCGTCGATGGAAGGCGACCGGCTAACGGTGGCTCTTTTGGGAGCCGAGCCCGCACCCCCGGCGCGGTTGGTTTCCCGGATCGACGCCATTCACGAAAAACCGGTCGAGGAGATCCCCGACCCCGCTTTGCCGGCAGGGGAGACGGAGGTTGTTAAAGAAGGCGGAAAGGGTTACGACGTCACTGTGTGGCGTGTCCGCGACACGCCCGCCGGAGAAGAATGGGAGGCGGTCTCGCGTTCAAGATACAGGCCGCGATCACGGATCGTCCGAGTAGGCGTCGGTGACCCCGCCATAGTCTTGATCGGGACCAGTGGATCGGAGCGATAGCCGGTGATCGGAGCTTTGCGGGAGGAATACCGGGAGCTACAGGGAAGTACCCTGCCAGGGACCGGTTCCCGGTTAGGCACCGTGTTTTGAGCGCTTGAGTTGACTGTTTTCCCGACTGTTCGCAGTTGGCGAGCGTCAGGGCGCTCATAGGCGATGACAGTCGTCGACTCGACGGGTGTTTGGTGCTTTGAGTACTGTATTGCCGGCCTATGAAGCAAGCATCCTGAAGTGTCTCGGCCCTGATCGGTGCAACGAACAGTGTCACCTGTAAAGCCGGTTCAGAAACACTTGCGAGAAGACCGTTGTCGTCTTCAGGCTTGTAGCATCTGCTTGTTGCGCTATGATGAGCAGGGCTGTTCCGGGACTGCTACATCCGGTCACAAAACCGTCAAGTATTTGAAAGAAGCATTTCCCCGACGATCCGGCGCGCTGCAAGAGCGTTTGTCGGAATCGCATAATCCATGTGCTTCGCGGAGGAGACAGACATGACAAGGTATGCGTTCTTTGAAAAACAATATGTGCCTTTGGCAGAGGCTAAGATAGGCATCAGCACCCACGCCTTTTTGTATGGCACGGCTTGTTTTGAGGGCATTCGAGCCTACTGGGCTGAGGATGAGCAGGACCTGCTGATCTTTCGCATGAAAGAGCACTATGAGCGGCTGCTGAATTCCTGCAAGATTCTGCGTATCAAGTCCGAGTACACCGTTGATGAGCTTTGCGAGATCACCAAGACCCTGCTGGAGAAGAACGGCGATCGCACTGACGTGTACATCAGGCCAGTTTTCTACAAGTCAACCGAGGCCATCGGAGTTAAGCTGACGGGTCTGGATGATGAGTTCTTGGTCTTTGCGGTCCCCTTCGGTGACTATCTTGACATGTCTCGCGGTCTGCGAGCCAGAGTCTCATCATGGCGTCACCTTGATGATAACGCGATCCCCATGCGGGCCAAGATAAACGGGGCCTATGTGAACGCCGCGCTGGCCAAGACGGAAGCATTGGACGACGGCTATGACGAGGCCATTTTCCTGACTTCTGACGGGCACGTGTCTGAAGGCAGCGCCGAAAACGTCTTTCTGGTTCGCAACGGAGTCTTGATCACCCCGCCCATAACCGCCGATCTTCTCGAAGGGATCACCAGGGACACCATTTTCCGGCTGGCGTCTTACTTAGGCATTGAGACTCAGGAGCGAATGATTGATCGCACCGAGCTCTACGTAGCCGATGAAGCCTTCGTGGTCGGTACCGGGGCCCAGGTATCTCCGATCACCGAGATAGATCATCGACCCGTGGGTGACGGGCAGATCGGTCCGGTGGCCAAGCGGATCCAGACCCTCTATTTCGATGTTGTTCGCGGTAAGCAGCCCGAATTCCGTAAGTGGTGCACGCCGGTCTTTAAATAGGAGATGGGATGTTCCCGGCCTCAGATAAGACGCCCGGCAGGTTAGGCGTCTTATCTGGGCTAGGCCTTGCGGCGGATCACTACGAGCATAGTATGTTTGCTGCGGCGTAGAATCGGGTTCAGTACCGGCGTCAGGATGGTAGCCAGAAAACGTATCAGCATTGTCAGCCTCCTGCCCGTCCTAAGTGCCTTCTTCGCGTGGTTCGGCTTTTGCATTATATGAACAACTGTGTGTTTAGGGTACGGGTAGGAAGCGATCGCAAGAAAAGGGGGGCTGGTCATGCTCAAGCGCACTCCGCTGAACGAGGTCCACAAGGCGGCGGGAGCAAAGATGGTTGAGTTCGGAGGCTGGGAGATGCCGGTGCAGTACAGTGGTGTGTTGGTTGAACACCGCACCGTGCGCGCCAAGGCCGGCATGTTCGATCTGTCGCATATGGGAGAACTCATGGTCAGCGGTCCGGACGCCCTGCAGGCGCTGCAGGCGGTGACGACCAACGATCTGTCAACGTTGGACGAGGGCAGAGCGCAGTATTCGATCCTTTGCCTGCCAGACGGGGGCATTATTGATGACATTCTGGTGTACCGCCTGCCGGAGGGCTATTTGCTGGTGGTCAATGCCGCCAATACCGATAAGGATATAGAATGGCTGCGACAGCATCTCAAAGGCGACGTACGATTGGAAGATCGCACTCCGGAGACTGCTTTGATCGCCGTACAGGGTCCATTGGCTGAGGCGATCCTGCAGAAGCTGACTTCGGTCGCACTGAGCGAGCTGTATAGTTTCGAATGGACTCCCGGCGATGTAGCAGGGGTGCCGTGTATGATTTCACGCACGGGTTATACCGGCGAAGACGGGTTTGAGCTGTACTTTGCAGCCGAACGGGCCGTGGATGTCTGGGAGGCGCTCACGGAAGCGGGCGCGCCGTTGGGTATGGTGCCCGTAGGCCTGGCCGCTCGGGATACTCTACGTCTGGAAGCCCGGCTGACGCTCTACGGCAATGACATTGACGAGACGACAACCCCGCTGGAGGCAGGACTCGGCTTCTTTGTGAAATTGGAGAAACCCGATTTCATCGGCCGGGAAGCCTTGCTCGCCCAGCGTGAGGCGGGTGTCTTAAGGCGTTTGGTGGCCTTTGTGATGGAAGGACGAGGGATTCCCAGATCCGGCTATCCGATTCGTGATGAGCAGGGAAATGACATCGGTGTCGTCACCAGTGGCTCGTTCTCACCCACATTAGAGAAGGATATCGGCATGGGGTATGTGCAGACGAGCTCGGCGAATGCCGGATCCCGTATCTTTATCGATATCCGGGGTAAAGCCCGCCCGGCTGAGATCATCAAGGGACGGTTTGTACAGGGGCATACCCGTCGTCGTACGGGATGACATAACAATCGCAAGAGAGGGTGGTTCTCATGTATCCATCGGAGCTGAGATATAGCGAGGATCATGAATGGCTGAAGCTGGAAGAAGGCAACCGCGCCAGAGTCGGTATCACTGACTTTGCCCAAAAGGAACTCGGAGATGTGGTATTTGTTGAGCTGCCCGAAGAGGGAACGGCATTGAACGCCGGTGAGAGCTTCGCGGTGGTCGAATCCGTGAAAGCCGTTTCCGATATCTACGCCCCCGTGTCGGGCAAGGTGGTCGAGGTGAACGATGCGCTGAACGACAGCCCCGAGCTGATCAATGAAGATCCCTACGGTGAGGGATGGATTGCCATCATTGAGATCTCGGCTGTCGGGGAGATCGACTCGCTCCTGACAGCGGAGCAGTATCAGCAGCTTGTTGAAGAGTAAAGGTGGGTAGTAGCTACGCACTACCCTTCGTTGAGGAGGTGCAGCTGCTTGGATTTCATCCCGACGACTCCCGAAGAAGAAGCTAAGATGCTGGCGGAAATAGGTGTCGATTCGGTTGAACAGCTCTTTGAAGATATTCCGGAGGAGGTGCGCTTTCGCGGCCGACTGAATCTTCCGGAGCAGATGAGCGAGGCCGAGCTGATCAAGCATATGCAGGCCCTGGCCGCCCGCAACGCGGATCTAGACACCTATACCTGCTTCATGGGTGGGGGCGTTTACGATCGTTTGGTGCCGGCCGCATTAGCTGAGTTGGTGGGGCGCGCCGAGTTTGTGACCACCTATACGCCCTACCAGGCCGAAGTCAGTCAAGGCGTGCTGCAGAGCATCTATGAATTCCAAAGCCTCATCTGTCTTTTGACGGGACTCGATGTGGCGAATGCTTCCGTGTACGACGGAGCGACCGCTTGTGCTGAGGCCGCTCTCATGGCTTGCGCTCATACCAGGAGAGATACGATTCTCATGGCGGAGGGGCTGCATCCGGAGTATCGTCAGGTTGTGGAAACCTATCTGCGACCGCAAGGCTTGAAGACGATAGCGGTGCCCATGCGTAACGGTCGCATGGACATGGAAGCCCTGCGTGACCATCTCGGCAAAGACGCGGCCGGTCTTATTGTTCAACAACCGAACTTCTTTGGCTGCTTGGAGGACGTCGATATCGTCGGACAGGCAGTCCATGAAGCCGGAGGTCTGTATATCGCCTGTGTAGAGCCGGTCTCGTTGGCTCTGCTGAAGGCGCCGGGTGAGTACAATGCTGACATCGCCGTGGGTGAGGGTCAGCCATTGGGGAACGCCCCGGGTTTTGGCGGACCACACGTGGGCTTCATGGCGACCAAAAAGGACCTGATACGTCGATTGCCCGGGCGCATCGTCGGGGCCACCGTCGATCAGGCGGGTCGCCGGGGCTACGTGCTCACCCTTCAGGCTCGTGAGCAACACATTCGCCGGGAACGCGCCACCTCCAATATTTGCAGTAACCAGGCCCTCAATGCGCTGACGGCCGCTATCTTCCTGGCCTTGGTGGGACGGCAGGGCCTGAAAGACATGGCCGTTCAGAGTCTGCAAAAAGCGCACTATGCCTATGCGCGTCTGTGCGAGTTGCCGGGTTTTGAGCCTGTCTTTGATGCGCCGTTCTTCCAGGAGTTCACCCTGGCCGTCGACCAAGATGTGGAGAAGCTCAATGAGCTCCTGCTGGAAGAGAAGATCATCGGTGGACTGCCGTTGAGTCGCTTTGATTCGCGCTATGCGAACCGGGCGTTGTTCTGCGTCACTGAAGCTCGCACGCGCGAAGAGATCGACAGACTGGTGACCGTCTTGGGGCGCTTGCGGAGGAGGGAGCTCACATGACGCAACAGGGAGTGCCGCTTCTGTTTGAAAAAGGCGCACCCGGTAGGCGAGGTTATACATTACCGGCGTTGGATGTGCCTGCCGAGCCCATAGAAGACCTTGTGCCGGCGGAACTGTTACGAAAAGAGGATCCGGCTCTGCCAGAGATGTCGGAGCTGGAGGTCGTGCGTCACTATGTGAACCTGAGCCGACGCAACCACGCGGTGGATGTAGGCTTCTATCCGCTCGGATCATGCACTATGAAGTATAATCCCAAGGTCAACGAGTTGGCGGCGGCCTTGCCGGGATTGGCTCGTATCCATCCGTATCAGCCTGAGTCTTCGGTGCAGGGTGCTCTGGAGCTGATGTGGTCACTTCAGCAGTATCTGTGTGAGATCTCCGGCCTGCCTTATGCCAGTCTGCAGCCGGCGGCGGGAGCTCACGGCGAATTGACGGGGCTCATGATGATCATGGCCTATCACAGGGCTCGTGGAGAAGACAAGCAACGTACGGAGGTCCTGATACCTGATGCGGGTCATGGTACCAATCCGGCCACTGCCGCTATGTGCGGATGCCGGGTGGTCACGATCCCTTCGGATGAGCGCGGAGGCATGGATGTAGAGGCTCTGCGCAAGAGTGTCAGTGACAAGACCGCGGCCCTGATGCTTACGAATCCCAATACGCTGGGACTCTTTGATGAGAACATCAAGCAAATCGCTGACATTGTGCACGAGGCGGGAGGACTGCTCTATTACGATGGAGCCAATGCCAATGCCATATTGGGGATCTCCCGGGCCGGTGATATGGGCTTTGACGTGGTGCACTACAATCTCCACAAGACCTTCTCCACCCCTCACGGCGGGGGAGGACCGGGTGCGGGTCCGGTGGCGGTAACCGAAGAGTTGGCACCGTATCTGCCTGCTCCGGTCGTCGTCAAAAAGGACGACGGGCAATACGCACTTGATTACGATCGACCTCATTCGATCGGGCGTGTCAAGGCGTTTTACGGCAACTTCGGTGTCCTGGTAAAAGCGTACGCATACATCCGCGCCATGGGTCCCGACGGGTTGCGCCGCGTCAGTGAGATCGCCGTATTGAATGCCAACTACCTCATGCAGAAGCTGAAAGCCCACTTCGACCTTCCCTATGACCGGACGTGCAAACATGAGTTCGTGTTATCCGGGAATCGGCAGAAGAAGCACGGTGTGCGTACACTTGACATCGCCAAACGTCTACTGGACCACGGCATTCATGCGCCCACAGTCTATTTCCCGCTGATCGTTGAAGAGGCGATCATGATCGAACCGACCGAGACAGAGGCGCTGGAGGTATTGGATGCCTTCATCGAAGTGATGATCTCCATTGCCAATGAAGCCGTAGATGATCCCGAGGTGGTGAAGGGGGCGCCGCATAGTACCGTGGTCGGCCGTCTGGACGAGACTCGAGCGGCCCGGCAACCCGATCTGGCTTGGCGTCCACCGACCGGTGACTGAGAGATGGAGACTGTTGCTGGATGGCCCGGCTCCCGGAGCGTGCAACATGGCGATAGATGAAGCCTTACTGGAGACGGTTCGGCAGCCGGTTTTGCGCCTGTACAGCTGGGAGCCCGGTGCCCTCTCTTTGGGATACTTCCAGGATGCTCGGACTGTCGATTTTGCACTCTGTGCCCGGGAGGGCATAGATGTAGTGCGTCGTCCGACAGGAGGCCGGGCCATCCTGCATGATCAGGAATTGACCTACTCAATCGTTCTGCCTCCGCAACACCGCTTTACGCAGGTAGGTGTTGCGGAGTCCTATCGTCTTTTGAGCGGCGGTCTGTTAAGAGCTCTGACGTTGTTGGGATTGGGTGCTCAGTTGGCGAAAAAGCCCGCCTCAGGTTTCGGGCGCCCTTCACCCGGCCAGATTGAGGCCGGACTCGCAGCTGCATGCTTTGATGCTCCCTCGTGGTATGAGCTGGTAGTGGGAGGACGCAAAGCCGTCGGCAGCGCTCAAGTCCGTCGAAAAGGCGCGCTCCTGCAACACGGGTCTATTCCGTTGTTCCTGGAAGCAGGGCGCCTTTTTCGATTGCTGCGTTTTCGCAGTGAAGACAACCGTGAAAGGGCAAAGGCCAGGTTGGAGGCCGGGGCAGCCGGACTCATTGAGCTGGCGGGCCGGCCGATCACTGTTGATGAGCTAGCGTCGGCTCTGATACGCGGCTTCGAAGAGGCTCTCACGATCGAGACCTATCAGGATTCGTTGAGTGCCACGGAGAGTCAAACGGCGGAGCGTCTGGAGACAAAGCATCGCAGCGCCGCTTGGGTCAAGGAGCGAAAAGCCGAGCACTTGACATGATCGACCTTCTCAGGCCTCCCTGGTCCGGAAGGGTAAACTATGTGCGCCTACCGTCGCAAGTTCAACCGTCCAAGTTCGTCTGACGAAGAGCTACGTTACGAGCGAATGGCCCAGGCACCCTGGGGTGCTTCTCCGGCTCCGGGCCCTGCCGCGGGTGATCACGCACGGATCACGGCCACAGGCAGTGTCACCTGCAAAAACCGCTCGGATAACGTTGGCGAGGAGACCATTGCCGTCATATGGCGTGTATCGACCGAAACAGGTCCTGTGGGCAGGGGGGCGTCAAAACACCCTGTCTCATCGCACAACGTCAAGCATTTGAACGAAAACACTGCCGCCGAGCATCCGGCACCGTCGCGATGGTGACTCGGCGGCGTCGCACCATCGGTGGTGCTTCGAGGAGAGAGCGTGCCAGTGATTCGTATCGGTTATTTGGGACCTCGCGGCACTTTTACGGAGCAAGCCGTCCGGACGTATGTCGCGAAGCACAACACTGAGAACGCCGTGCTGGTAGCCTGTCGCACTATAGATGAAGTCCTGCGCCTTGTTGAGACCGGTGATCTGCAGATAGGTGTGGTACCGGCTGAAAACTCCATTGAGGGATCAGTGGCCCTGACTCTAGACTATCTTGTGCACGAGGTAGACGTGCCCATCGTCGGAGAGGTGATCATTGCCGTACGTCACAATCTGTTGGCCTTGCCCGGTGCTGACCCTACTGAGACGATCGCCGTGTATTCGCATCCGCATGCCTTGGCGCAGTGTCGGCATCATCTCAATGAGATGCTTCCCGGAGCGGAATTGTGCCCTGCCAGCAGCACGGCCGAGGCCGCTCGGATTGTGCGCGACAAAGCGGACATGAGCTTGGCTGCAGTGGGCACGGAACTGGCCGCTGAGCTGTACGATTTAGAGATCATAGCGCGTGATCTTCAGGACGAAAAAGGCAATGCCACCCGCTTCTTCGTCGTGGCTGATGAACGCCCTGCGGCGACCGGGTATGATAAGACCTCGATCGCGTTTGCTTTTCCCGATGACCGGCCCGGGCACCTGTACCGAGCCTTGTATGAGTTTGCCTCCCGGGACATCAATCTTAGCAAACTCGAATCGCGTCCGGCCAGACGCAGTCTGGGAGAGTACATCTTCCTGGCAGATATGGAGGGCCATGTGGATGAAGCACAAGTGGCGCAAGCCCTTGAGGGTCTGCGCCACCGATGCTCTTTTGTGCGGGTGTTGGGTTCATACCCCAGAGACGTTCTTAACGCAAGCCCGTAATCACGCCGTCTTCGGTGAGATCGATCTCTTCGGCCGCCGGCTTCTTGGGCAAGCCGGGCATGGTCATCACATCACCCGTAAGGCAGACCAAGAAGCCAGCACCGGCTGCCGGGCGCACTTCTCGCACGGTGACGGTGAAGCCTTTGGGAGCACCCTTGATGTTGGGATCATCCGTGATCGAGTGCTGGGTCTTCGCTATGCAGACCGGCAGGTCAGTGAGTCCGAGCTCGGTACACAGGGCAATGTCTTTTTCCGCATTGGCTGTGTAGACAACGCCGTCTGCTCCGTAGACTTCGCGGGCCACCGTCTCCAGCTTCTCTTTGATGGGCAGCGACCAATCGTAGAGCGGGCGGAAGTCCGCCGATTCAGTCTCGAGCACTTCCAGTACGGCCTCAGCGAGTTCACGTCCGCCTTCTCCGCCTTTGGCAACGACGTCGGAGATGGCAGCACGGACCCCTCTTTCCTCACAGTATTCCCTGACCATCTCAAGTTCAGCATCGGTATCGGTGGGGAAGCGGTTTATCGCCACTACGACGGGCAGACCGAACTTACCCATGCTCTCTATGTGGTGGCCCAGGTTGGCCAGTCCGGCCTTTAAAGCGGGCAGATTCTCTTCGGCCACGCGATCGCGCTCCACTCCTCCATGCATGTTCAGCGCCCTGACCGAGGCAACCAATACGGCCATATCCGGCTTCAGTCCGGAGTAACCGTGAACAATGTCAAAGAACTTCTCGGCGCCCAAATCGGCGGCGAAACCGCCCTCGGTGATCACATAATCCGCCAGCTTGAGGGCCATCCGCGTGGCTAGGATCGAGTTGTTGCCGTGAGCGATATTGGCAAAGGGACCACCGTGAATCAAAGCCGGTTGCCCTTCAAGAGTCTGCACCAGATTAGGCTTGAGGGCATCCTTGAGCAGCACGGCCATCGATCCGGCGACACCCAAATCTCCGGCATAGACGGGTTGGTTGTCTCTGGTGAAGGCAACAAGCATACGCTCCAGGCGTTGCTTGAGATCGGCCGGGCTTGAGGCGAGGCAGAGAATGGCCATCACCTCGGAGGCCACGGTAATGTCGAACCCGGTCTCGCGCGGAACCCCGCTCAGAGGACCTCCCAATCCGACGATGATATTGCGCAGCTGCCTGTCGTTCATATCCATCACACGCCGCCACAGAACACGGCACGGATGAATATTGAGGCTGTTGCCCTGATAAATGTGGTTGTCAATGGCCGCGGCAAGCAGGTTGTGAGCCGCTCCTACGGCGTGGATGTCGCCCGTGAAGTGAAGGTTGATATCCTCCATGGGCAGAACCTGGGCGTATCCGCCGCCGGTGGCTCCGCCTTTGATGCCAAAGACGGGACCCAATGAAGGCTCTCTCAGGGCCACCATGACGTTCTTGCCTAACTTGGCCATGCCCTGAGTAAGTCCGATAGCGGTCGTGGTCTTTCCTTCTCCGGCCGGGGTGGCGGTGATGGCGGTTGTGTAGATGAGTTTGCCGTTTGGAGCATCTTGCAGTCGATCCAGAAGCGATAGAGAGAGCTTTGCTTTGTACCTGCCGTAGAGTTCGAGTTCGTCTTCGTGTAACTCAAGTTCCTGTGCTATGTCCGTGATGGGACGCAACTTCGCAGACTGGGCGATCTGAACATCGGACAGCATGTCTGAATAACACCCCCGTATGTATATCGAGCCGCTTCTATTCTTATTGCCCATAAAACCGGCTAGTCCTGTCGCGGTCAAGTCCCAAACGCAGCGTAAGTTCGTCTCCGGGGCGTTGCACGCCGAATCAGGCGGCAGCGGGTCGAGCCCCTCGGACGTTGCTCTCTGATTGTATATGCTCCCAGTGGGGTTCTATCCGCCGTCGGTGTCCTTTGTGGCTCCACTCCTCATCTTGATTCTGATCCGCCAACAACGTTCGCCGAGGACCGGAGCGCCAGGGCAGTGTTGGTGTAGGCAGGATCGTTTGCCTCTGCTTCAGCCGCCGCGTCGATCAATTGAGGTGTCGAGCCCGCCCGTGGACGAAAGGAGGAGCGCCTTATTCGTGTAGTCGGGTCACCGATCCCGAGACTAGCCCTGTTGTTGACCGGGAGTGATGTTAAGAAAGAGAAGGACCGTAGTCACCGGAATCATGGCCGTGGCTGCGGCCACCACTCCTGAGTCATTGACCAACAAGGCCACGATAGCCGTGATCAGAGCACCTTTTGTGCCGGCCAAGACGACCGGAAAGCGCTCCAATGGCTTGCGCACCCAGGTGGTTGGTCTTTGTAGCAGCCATAGGGTAATGGCGAGTGAAACGACCAGCACTCTTGTCCAGATGGTGTAGCGAAACAAGCGTATGTTCATGGCAATCTTGCGGCTGACGACGGTGACCAACGGCTGCGAGCCTTCAGCGACGATTTTTCGCGCCAACAGGGCCAGATGTGAAGGGCCTTGCGGCCAAAAACACAGATCGGCAATGATGACCAGGGTTGCCGTGGCGGCAATACTCAGCGCGATTATTGCCAGGTGTCGCCAAGTGACTGGGATCTCCAGGAGGAGAAGCATCGTCAGCGGAAAACCAACCAAGGCGGCGATGGCACCCCCGTTATTGGCTCCCCACCAGGGGGCACCTACGACCAGGGTCACCACGGCAAGAAACAAGAACGTCATCAGCCGTATGTGCCGCAGCCTGGACATCTGCAGCAGAATGCCGGCAAACATCACACTTGAGGTGAGAAGTACCCCTACGTACTCGTTACCGATGCCGTAGTATCGCGCCCCGCCTATGCAGTCGTATCCCAAAATCGAGCGCTGAATCAAGTTGGCACGGGTAATCTGATCCAGGCACAGGGCGACGGCGGTGGCACCCAATATGAGCAAGAAGCTATGCAACGAACGGCGGCCCAGATGCCAGGCGCTCAAAGCCAGCAATACAGCGATCACGGCAGAGAAAAACAGCGCAGTGCCCACCGACGAAGGGGCAAGCAGAGGCAAAATGAGCAAGGCCAAGGGAAAAGCGGTGATGCTCAATAGAGCTATGTGCCAGACCGCCGGACGCCGCTGCCGGTTTACTATGATGAGGGCGGAGAACAAGAAGACCGCGATACAGAAGATGACATAGCTCTGTAAGACGGGCTTTCGTTGGTCGTAGGTATTGATGATGAACTCGTAATCGGAGGCGAGTCTGCTCAGGGCATCGGGATGGGCCTGGGAAAACCACGGTTCCGGAGGCAATCCTTGGACGAGAGATAGCACTACATGGGCCACCTCGATATTGGAGGCGATACCCGCTCGTCGGGTGTGACGCGACGTGATAATCCCTGCAGGTTGATCAGGCATCAACAGCAGGGTCGGAGCCAGCCAGTATCCGCGCCCCAAACGATCGGCGCGTGGAGTCGGGGTGACGACAAGTAGCGGGGTCTCCCCTTGCTGCAAGAGGGTGCCTATGAAATCACTCATCTTGGCTATCGCCCGGGCACGGCAACTGATCCATTGTTCTTCGCTCATGCGATCCCGATAGGCATCAAGGCGGGCCAGATCCCCGAGTTCAATGACGATGAGATCCGCATGACGATAGTGGGAGACCGCAGCAGATAAGGCACCATAGTCGGTACGTCTGCCAAAGGGCCAGTCCGGATCTGTGTACAGAAGCTCATTGCCGACTGTACCCAGCGGAATTCGCCCCCGCTCATCCATGGCTATGAGCGCCGAGGGGCGTCTTTTTTGGTCCAATGTGTCAGCGTTGCCGACCAAAGCTACGGAGTATCCCATATCGCGCAATCGGTGCCCCAACCAGCCCACCCCGGCATCCGAAGCGGAGAAGGTGTTGGTGCGCTGCAGTTGGGGCAGGCTAAGCACCATTACGCCTTGAGGCGCCGGAGGCTGTTGGGTCAGTGCCGCAAAAGCGTCCCCGGCCTTCAGTCCCTGGAGTTCCTCGCCCGCCTCCAGGGCCACGAAAGCGGTGGCGGGAGCATCGGCTCGAAAAGCAGCCCCGATACTCAAATGTGTGGCCGCGGCATGGACGCGACCTCCCGTACGAGTGTTGATCAGACCCAGGCTTCCTGTGCTCACAAGCCGACGCCAGCCGGGGTCTGCGGAGATCTCCGTGAGATCGAGCCCGTCAGTGACCACCAGAAACAGACGGGGCGCGGCAAGAGCCAAAGCACAAGAGATGGTCACCACGCAGACCGAGATAGCCAGGACGGAAACGAGCCACCACCGTCTCACAGTTCGACTCCCACCACGTTCATTGCCTCG
>JBMNSS010000046.1:0-17957 GCA_050945315.1 Limnochordia bacterium
CATACTGCCCCCTTCGGCTTCCTTCAGACCCCGCCGTTACCGGCGACGCCCTTGCCTACGGGTTGTTTTCCCACTGGCAGGCAACGAAGGTTTCTTTCAACCTTCCGGCTCGGCAAGCATGCCGGGCGCATGCCAAACAGGGCCCGATGATACTATCACCGGGCCCCGTCACATCTATTTCAAAAACTATAGCAGCTAGTTGCTGGCCGACAGCGATTGGACGCTGACTCTGGTGCGCTTCTTACCAACGCGTTCAAAAGAGACCAGGCCGTCAACTTTGGCAAACAGAGTATGATCCCGGCCGACTCCCACATTGATACCAGGGTGGATACTCGTTCCGCGTTGACGCACCAAGATGCTGCCTGCGCTGACAAACTTGCCATCAGGCGTCTTGACGCCAAGCATTTTAGCGTTGCTGTCACGGCCATTGCGAGAGCTACCGACGCCCTTTTTCTTCGCCATACTACTCGCCCCCTTTGGCTCCGCTATCAGCCTCAACAATGCGCTCAATCTGCAAACGCGTATATGGCTGTCTGTGCCCCCAGCGCTTCCGTTGATTCTTCTTCGGCTTATACTTGAAGCCTCTGATCTTGGGCCCCTTGATCTGATCGATCACTTTGGCGACCACTTTGGCCCCCTCGATATACGGCCTGCCCGTCTGCAGCTGACCGTCACCGGATATCAGGAGCACACGATCCAGCGCGACCTCCTCGCCGGAAGCACAGTCTAACTTCTCTACGTTCACAACGTCACCGACGGCCACTCTCAGTTGTTTACCGCCGGTTTCAACAATCGCGTACATGCGGCACCTCCCGCCAGGCTCGCCGGATAAGGTAGGCAAAAAGCCCTTTCACTGGACCTTCTCCGAGCGGCTTCAGTGCCGGATGTCGAGACCTCCGGCACTTACGTTAAGGATGATACCACGGCGCATAGGCTGTGTCAAACAACCATTCTCTTGTTTGACGACAATCCTACAGTGCCTGTCCGGCCACCACCCGGCCTTTGGCATAGGTCCTGTAAACCTTGGTGACCTCAACCATCAGGCGCTGTCCGACGCGATTGCCAGCCCCGTGGATATCTATTACATATCCTTCCAAGCGTCCGATACCATCGCGCGGGTTGCTCATATGAGGTTCGTCCACCGTCAACTCCAGCACCTGTCCTTCCCTGACAGGCATGGCCAGGGCCCCCACATCCTCTTTACTGCCCATGGCTGAAAACAAGACATCCTCCATGTGAAGATCCTCACGGCCCCGCACATAGAGCGTCTTGCCGGTACTCTCTTCGAGCTGACGCAGATTGGCTCCACCGGTGCCTATCAACAATCCGGCCACGGAAGGATGGACTTCCACTAAGAACGCCTCAGCGGATTGTGTGCGGCTCATGCGCAAGATCTCCCGCTGGGCTCGCAAAGCGACAGTGGCCTCCGAAAGCACCCGTCCGGTTCCCTGACAGTACGGACACTCACGATGAAGGAAATCACCCAAGTCCTGCCTGACTTTCTTGCGCGTCATTTCGACAAGGCCCAAGTTGGTGAAGCCCAAAACATGCGTCTTCGTCTTGTCGCGCCGAATCTCGGCTTCCAGGCGCTCTAACACACGGCGTTCGTCTTCTTTGCTGTCCATATCGATGAAATCCAGAATAATGATCCCGCCGATATCCCGAAGCCGTAGTTGTCGGGCTATTTCAGTCGCCGCCTCCAGATTGGTGTGCAATACGGTATCAGCCAAGTTGGTCGTACCCACATACCGCCCGGTATTGACATCGATGCTCGTCAGGGCCTCGGTTCTGTCGATAACCAGGTAGCCTCCGGACTTGAGCCAGACCTTGCGCTGTAGGACCGGTTCAATCTGAGCCTCCGCCTCGTACGACTCAAACAGGGGCATACTCCCGTGGTACAAAAAGACACGTGACTTCAAATGAGGCGAGATTGTCCCCAGCAACTCCATGGTCCTAACGTACTCGGCTTTATTATCAATCACGAATTTGTCGACACCGGCATCAAAGGTATCTCTTACCAAGCGGTAGATGAGATCGTGGTCTTTGTAGAGCAACGTCGGCGATGAGGCCTTCTTGGCCTTCTGCTGAATCGCGGCCCAGACACCCTCAAGAAAGCGACAGTCCTCTGCCAGGTCCTTTTCGTCTTTCCCTTCGGCAACGGTTCGCACGATCAGACCCATACCTTTAGGTCTAATTCTTTTTGCCAGAGCCTTGAGCCGAGCCCGCTCCTGTTCATCGACGATGCGCCTCGAGATGCCGATGTAATCCACTGTGGGCATAAAAACAAGATAGCGGCCCGGAATGCTCGCATGTGTCACGACCCTGGCACCCTTGGTGCCCATCGGCTCTTTCGTCACTTGTACCATTATCTGCTGACCGGGCTTTAGCAGATCGGTGATGTTGCGAAAACTTGGTTTTTCCAGAGGTTCATCCATGTCGCGCTCTGCATTACGGTAAGCTATGGCATCAGCGACATACAAAAAGGCGTTCCGTTCCAAGCCGATGTCTACAAAGGCCGCCTGCATACCGGGCAGCACATTTTCCACTCTACCTTTGTAAATATTGCCGACAATCCGCTCGGAGGTGTCACGCTCGACATAAAGCTCTACCAGGCGCCCATCCTCCAACACTGCCGCACGAGTTTCTCCCAAACTGACATTGACAATAATCTCCTTCCTCATAAAATGGTCACTCCCAATCTCTGCGCCTCCTAGACTTCCCTATCTTAGGGCCTCAATTACGGCCTGAGGCATAAAAAGAAGCGAGGGAGATGCCAAGACTCCGAGCCTGACGCCGGAGCCTCCCCGAGCACCTTTTTACGATGTCTGGTTCTTCTGGTTCTGATTATCGAGCAGCAGGTGAACGGGTGTATCTGATCCCTGCTCAAACAGCGTGTTTATGACGTCCAATTCTGTCACAAGCCCCTCAACACAGCCCTTTTCATCGACTACCCATATCAAGTGATAGCGTTGAGGGACAAAAAGCTTCACGACATCCGCCACTCTGGCATGTGTGGCCGCCACCAACTGTTCCGACGGCAAGCAACCGCAGCGCATGAACTCATCCTGCTTGCGCGCCAAATACCTCAACAAAACATACATCGCTCTTGCCTGTTCGCGGGCGGCTGCCGCAAATAAGAAAACGCCCAGCACAGGTAGGGTGGCATTAAAATAACCAAAGTAAACCCCGGCAAGTCCTGCGAACCCGAGCAAGACGGCCAAGAACTTGCCCGTGCGAGCCGCCTTTTCAGTCGCTCTCCGAAAGCCAAAACGCCCGACCAGATGCGCCCGATAGACACGTCCCCCATCCAACGGCAGTGCCGGCAGAGCATTAAAGAGGGCTAACGTCGCATTTGTCTGAATGAAAAAGTCCAACCACCGCTCCGGATAAAGGGCGTAGACTTTCGCCACCACACCTAAGCCCAGCATAAAAAGGTTCGCTATGGGACCGGCCATGGCGACCCGTTTTTCGACGTACGGATCAACTTCCATAAGGCCATCGATGCGAGCAACGCCTCCGAAGGGCAGTAGCTCCAACTCGATGACACGCAATCCGTGACTCTTGGCTACCGCGGCATGAGCACACTCATGTATGACTACGATGCCAAAAACGATCAGAGCCTCGGGGAGCAGTCCTATCAGGGCCAGTACGAATAGCAGCAGCAAAAAAAGCCGGTTTAAAGCGATGCGCACCCCAAACAGGCGCTCGGTGCACATGACCGACTACGGTCGGGCACCGACACACGGCAGCCGGACATCCAAACCGCGCATCGGCGGGGGCCATATCCCCACGGCTCCGCATTTGACCCCGAAACGAGCTGTCAATGGCAGAACCTCCCTCTCAGGCTGTGAGCATCTCACACCTAGAATATATGGAGGGAAGCCGAGCGGTATGATGCGGGCCACGTGCGTTGTCGGGTCTACAAGCTCAGTTGGCGGTTCGGGTGGCCGCCGAGGATTTCATTCCCCGTATGGGAATGTTGGCCACCAAGGCCATCGCGTCACTGTCTTTTTCCAAGTTGACTTCGAGCGCGTCCTCGTCGATCTCAACATACTTGGACAGTACCTCTATAAGATCAACTCGCAGCATGTCTAACAGGTGAGGCGATATGCTAGCGCGATCGTGAACAAGCACCAGGCGCAACCGCTCCTTGGCTTGTTTGCCACTAGGTTCCTCCCTGCCAAACAATCTTGCAAGGAAATCCAGCATTTTTGCTCCCTCCGTTTGGGTTGGACTGCGCTAGTTCGCCTTTCTGCTGGGCATCAGACGACGCAGCCTCTCCAAAAGACCCTCTTGCTGCAAGTTCATCGGAGGCACATCCTCCCCAAGAATCCGCCGCACGATGTTATCGTAGGCGATGGCTGCCCGGGACCGACTATCCAAGATCACAGGCTCACCTTTGTTGGCCGCCACGATAATTGACGGGTCATCCGGAATGACACCCAGCAACTCAATGGCCAGGATCTCAATGACATCCTTGATGTCCATCATGTCTCCCCGCCGAACCATCTCAGGTCGAACACGATTGATGATCAGCTTGGGAGCATAGAGCTCATTGGCCTCTAACATACCCGTAATACGATCAGCATCGCGCACGGCAGAGACTTCCGGCGTAGTGACCACGATAGCTTCGTCCGCCCCAGCGATGGCATTGCGAAAACCCTGTTCTATGCCCGCCGGAGAGTCAACGACGACGAAATCAAACTCCTGAGCCAACTCCAGACATAGCTCCTTGAACTGCTCAGGCGCAATGGCATCCTTATCACGGGTCTGGGCCGCAGGCAAAAGAAACAGATTTTCCATGCGCTTGTCCCTGATAAGAGCACTGCGCAACTTGCATGTTCCTTCTATGACCTCCACGAGATCATAGACGATTCTGTTCTCCAATCCTATGATAACATCCAGGTTACGCAAGCCCACGTCGGCATCGACCATACACACCCGATGGCCGGTGCGCGCAAGACCGGTGCCTATATTGGCGGTCGCCGTTGTCTTGCCGACTCCGCCTTTCCCACTCGTAATAACGATCACTCGCCCGGATTTATTCTGTCTGTCTTTCGGGACATCACTCGTGGCCACATCATCGGCGGCCTTGTTCTTGCCTGCATAGCCTTGTCCGCTGTTACTGTCGGTCAGACGCCCAGACACGCTAGGAACCTCCCTCGCGAAACTTCACATCTCGCATGAGGCCTACGAGGAGAAGGCCTCAATGATAATCGATTCATCCCGAACACGCGCTACCTCCGGTACGGACGGATGCCCCTGGTCATCGTCAGGTGCCCTGGAAATAAAGTGAGCGATGCGCAATTGTGTAGGTTCCAACCTTAAGGCGGCGACAATCGCTCGTACATCCCCTTTCGCTCCGGCGTGCGCCATGCCTCGCAGAGCCCCAAAAACCACGATATCCCCCGTGCATGCAATGACAGCACCCGGATTCACGTCACCGAGTACCACAACATTACCGTCGAAATCGATCCGCTGTCCGGAACGCACGGTCCGTTTATGCAACAGCGTACGATCTGTCTGCTCCGGCTGCTGTTCTTTCATCCCTTGATCTGAAGCGTGTCTGCGAACGGGAGGCCGTTCAGGCACCTGCGTATCATCCAGAGGAATGCCAAATTCATTCAAGGTGGCCTCCAAGATCTCCCGTTGCCCGGGTGTCAGCGCCCCGCTGCTGTCATCCACACGCACCGGTTCATTACCGAAAAAACCACGGGCGGACGACAGCGTCCTGCGCAACTCCGCGATCACATCACCGAAATCGGCTCCATCCCTGATAACTATGGACACACCGTAGCGCCCCCCCTTGAGCACCACGCTCTCACGAGCAGTCACTGTGTCACCGTCCACTTCCTTAACACTATCTTAGGCTCTGCCACATCTACCCTTCTTTTCTCCGACATCGGCAACCTTCCCTTTATTGCTCTGATCATTTCGCCGCTTTCTTGGCCCGCATCGCGAAATAGGCATCCATGATCTGCCTGGCGATAGGAGCCGCCGCCGAGGCACCGCCTTCTCCAAATTCAACAAAGACCACGACCAATATCTCCGGGGCCTCCACCGGGGCAAAACCGGCAAACCAGGCATGGGCGGGTTGTCCGGCGGCTGTCTGAGCGGAACCCGTTTTGCCCGCCGGATCATAGTCGGCATTGCGAAAAGTGCCGGCCGCAGTACCGTTGGACCACTGTGTCACCGCCTTTAACCCTTCAATGATCGCATCCCAGTTCGCGGCATCGGTCTTTACCCTTCGAGCCAGCTGCGGAGTCACATCCAACACCACCTGTCCCTCCGGTGTCATGACGCGTTTGACAAGATAGGGGCGGTAGATCTCTCCGCGATTGGCCAGGCCCATATAGGCCACTGCCATTTGCAGAGGGGTGACCGTCACAAACCCTTGACCAATGGCGACGTCCATGGTCTCCGCCTCATACCAGGGCTGGCGGTACGTCCTTCTCTTCCATTCTTTGTCCGGGATCAAACCGCTTCGTTCAGTCGGAGAAAGCCTCAAACCCGTAGGTTGTCCGAAACCAAATGATCGGGCCATACGGGCAATGCCGTCGACACCGCCCGTGGCAGGGCGAAGAGCAATATCCCAGAAAAAGTCGTTCGCCGACCGGGCCAGTGCTCCCACGATGGTTACTCGCCCCGCAGGCTGTTGTCTGGGTTGTGCACGCAGAGTCCAATCCAGTTTGCCGTACTTGCCATAGCCGGTGGCATTGTACTCCTCATCAGGCTTCAAAGCACCCGCATCCAGGGCAGTCAGTCCCGTGAACGGCTTAAACACCGATCCCGGAGGATAATCCAACAAAGCTCTGTGCAAAAGCGGCCGATGCGGATTGGCCAGTATCTGCCCGTAGTATCGGCTGCGTTCCCCGCTCAAAAACATGTTGGGATCGTAACCCGGCTCACTGACCAGAGCCAGTATTTCTCCGGTTCTCGGATCCAGGGCCACAACGGCACCCGCTCCGATCCGCGGCGCGCTCTTGCTCATCACATCCAGGCGATCACGCATGGCCTTCTCCGCCGCCATCTGCAGGTCGAGATCCAGAGTCAGGTACAGATCATGGCCCGGCACGGGATCTATGGTGGACAACTCCCGTAACGGCCTGCTCATAGCGTTGACCTCGACGCGCCGCTGACCGTCTCCGCCGCGCAAGAACTCCTCGTAGGTCTTTTCTAACCCCGTCTTGCCAATCAGATCAGTCGGCTTGTAGCCCTTCTTAAGATCGTCTTTGTCGACCGCGCCAAGATACCCCAGAGTCTGGCTGGCCAAGTCCTTGTAGACATACTCCCGCGTCCACTCTTCTTCCACCAGCACACCGGGCAGGTCAATTCGCTGCTCCTCCAAAGCAATGATCATCTCCGGGCTCACGTCACGTTTGAGTCGCACCGGCTCGTAGGGATACGGAACGCTTTCTTCATCGAGGATGCGCTCGATCTCTTCGACGGGCATCTCTATCAGTCGTGCCAGCAGGCTCAGAACTTGAGGTTTGACGTCAGTGGGCAGCCCCAGAGGCACAATCGACACGGTATACGAAAACCGATTACTGACGATTGGTCTCTCAAAACGATCCAGTATCGCCCCTCGCGGAGCGCGGATGGGGACCACTCGAATCCGGTTTCCGTCGGCAAGCGCGGAATACTGCTCGCCCTTAACCATCTGCAGATACCAAAGGCGGGTGACTAACAGAGCAAACAAAACAAGAAGAACCGCCCCCATGGTCTTGAGGCGTACGTTAAGATCATCGTCGGACACCGTCCGTCACCCCCCCGTCCCGCGGCTTATTCACCGTCCGCCAAGTGCTCATTCACTTTGTGGATGAGCACAAAGCATAGAGCTGTTAACAATCCATTGTACCATAGGGACGGCAGTATAAGACGGGCCAGACTCTTCCCGAGAGGGATGACCACTCCAAAAGCTCTGGCTCCGAGGAGGTAAAGCATTTGCTCGAGGCATATGAGCAGCGCTCCGACCCCAAAGGAGACAAGCAGATTCTCACTGAACAGCCGTTTCGCCAGCAGACCGCTCACCAGTCCGACGACGGCATGGGTCAGCATTCCCAAACCTATGAGACGCCCGGTGAGCATATCTGCCAACAGCCCGCCGAACAGACCAGCCAGCGCTCCGGTGAGCGGACCGGATACCAGACCGAAGGCGATGGCCATGGCCGCCGGCAGATCCAGACGGAGCCAACTGGCCCAGGCCGCAACAAGCGTGGATTGCATGAGCACCGCACACAACATGCCACCGATTACCCACAGCTGTCTACCCGGCACGATCCATTCTCCTATTGCCATTCCAAGCGAGACGACAACACCGCCACCCACTCCAAACGACTGAAGTCCACGGTCGGTTTGAGCTCTCCGTACCTTGACAGACCGTATTTACCCTCAAAAGCCTCTTCAACCACACCGACGGTCAGGCCCTTGGGATAGATTTCGGACAGTCCCGCAGTGACGAGCAGGTCGCCGGGACGAATGTCTGTCTCGCGAGAGACCGGTTTGACCAGAGCCCGACCTTCGCCGGCTATGCCCAAGCCCTCCACCAGCACGATCTCACCCGTGCGGTGGATGCGAGCTCCCAGCGCCGATCTTTGATCAAGGATCAAGAGCACCTCCGCGGTATGGTTGGTGACGGAACGAATGTGCCCCACTACCCCCTCCGGGGTCACTACGGCCATACCCTTCTTAAGGCCGTGCATGGCTCCTTTGCCGATGGTCAGAGTGCTAAACCAAGCGTTCGGCGCACGGGCAATGACTTCGGCCACGACCATCTGAGAACGGGTATCACGGACAAGCTGTAGCATCTGCCGCAACTCTTCGTTTTCACGCCGGGCTTCCAGTAGCGCCATGCGTTCCGTGCGAAGTTGCTCCACTTCTTGCCGCAGCTCTTCGTTCTCTCGTGCCAGATCATCCAGGTTCGAAAGCAACCACAAGCCGTCAGCGACTATCCGGTAAGCACGACTGACCCCGCTTTGCAGCGGGGCCAACGCCTCACGTAGGGCCACCTCCGGCCAGCTCAGTGAATCTCGCTGACCGATCGTCATAGAAATGACCCCTGCGACAATCAGAGAAACAAGGGCCAAAGCGGCCCAGCGCCAATGTTTGGGGCCCACCTGCCACACCTCATACCGCTACCGGGCATGTCGACGCGGATTCAGCAAGACTCGCTGCATCACATCGTAGTGTTCCAGCGCGATGCCGGTCCCCAGGGCTACGGAACTGACCGGATCTTCTGCGATATGCACCGGCATTCCCGTCTCTTCCCTCAACAGGCGGTCCATACCCCGCAACAGTGCTCCGCCTCCGGCCAATACGATGCCGCGATCCATGATGTCGGCGGACAGTTCGGGCGGAGTGCGCTCCAAAGTCATGCGCACCGCTTCGATAATCGCCGCAACAGGCTCAGCCAAAGCATCGCGCACTTCTTCATCCGTCACTATGGCGGTCTTTGGCAGCCCGGTAACCAGATCGCGACCGCGAACCTCCATCGTGCGCCCTTCCACCTGGCCGTCCGCTGCCCCGATGACAGTCTTGATCTCCTCGGCTGTGCGCTCACCGATCAGGAGATTGTATGCCCGGCGCACGTGCTGGACGATGGACTCATCCATCTCATCGCCCGCCACCCGAATGGAACGATGCGCTACGATGCCTCCCAGTGAGATCACGGCCACTTCGGTCGTACCGCCGCCTATGTCCACGATCATGTTGCCTGTAGGCTCCTGCACCGGCAGACCGGCGCCGATGGCAGCCGCCATGGGCTCCTCGATCAGCCTGGCGTCTTTTGCGCCTGCCGAAAGCGTCGCATCAATAACGGCCCGTTTTTCCACTTCGGTGACACCGGAAGGCACGCCGACCAGCACCCGGGGACGGATAAGACCT
This sequence comes from Limnochordia bacterium, assembly GCA_050945315.1. Classification (GTDB taxonomy): domain Bacteria; phylum Bacillota; class Limnochordia; order DTU080; family DTU080; genus DTU080. Next base: position 9,883 of record JBMNSS010000046.1, read on the forward strand.
CTTCGCCGCACCGCCCGATTCATAAAATAACGCAACATGCGTTCCGTGACATCAAAATCCGCAATGACTCCGTCCTTCAAAGGACGCACGGCGACGATATTACCCGGAGTCCGTCCGACCATCCTTTTGGCTTCTTCACCGACGGCAAGCACTTCATTGCTTTGGCTGGCCACGGCTACTACGGAGGGCTCACAGACCACCACTCCCCGTCCCTTGACGTAGACAAGAGTGTTGGCTGTACCGAGATCGATACCCATGTCGCGCGAGAACCGTTCGAGCAGTCCATAGATTGCACTCATTACCACATCATAGCTCCTTCGAGACACCACGGGACGGTGCGACCCCGCCGGAAATCAGCGCTCCGGTGCCGAATGATCGGCGGTAAGTCCCTTCTTCAAACACTTGACGGTTCGTGGCGGGATGGCCGGAGTGTGCTGAAGAATCCCTGCCGACGCCTGCACGGCGGTTGAGATGCCACACGATAGCGGTCCCCTCGCAAGTGTTTCCAAGCGGTCTCAACAAGTGACACCGCCCATTACCTTGGTCCGTGATGTTCAATCACCTGCCGTAGAGCCTGGAGCGAAGCACCCCGGTGTGCCTATGTCCTTCGCCCGTAACGTAGTGCCCGAAGCACTCGGGACGGTCAGACTTGCGAATGTCGCCGTACCCGCTCGACCCTCAAAGAGCACCTGGGCCCGGAAAGATCGTCCAAGTCAAGTTCTCAACACATAAAGCCCCGTTCTCGCATACTCACGTACTTATTATCGCCAATTATGACATGGTCCAACACAGAAATTCCCAATAGCTCCCCGGCCTCTTGCAGACGATGCGTCAGGCGCACGTCTTCAGCGCTGGGTTCCGGATCCCCACTCGGATGGTTGTGTGCCAAAATCATGGCGGCGGCACTGCGACGAACACCTTCACGAAACAGCTCTCTGGGATGAACCAAAGAAGCATTGAGATGCCCGATTGATATGGTCTTCGTCTCAATAACCCGATGCCTGGTATCCAGCAAGAACGCCACGAATTCCTCTCGCGGCAGATCGCGCATTCTCGGCAGACTTAAATCAGCCACATCAGCGGCACTGCGAATCCGGGGGCGCTCTTCAACGGTGTGTATCATCAGCCGTCGGCCCAACTCCAAAGCCGCCAGCAACCGCGCCGCCTTGGCGGGACCCACACCCTTAACCTGCATGATCTCCTCTACACTAGCGTCGGCAAGCTGACGAAGATCTCGCCAACGTACGAGCAACTCGTCGGCCAAATCCAGACTCGATCGCTTAGCGGTACCCGTGTTTATGACCAATGCCAAAAGCTCCCGGCTGCTCAAAGCCTGCGGCCCATGCGTCAACAGACGTTCCCGCGGCCGTTCCGCTTTGGGCATACACTCGATGGTGGTCTCCATGGACACGCCACCCTTCGTATACCCTCACGGACACACCGGTGTTACGACAACAATTCTATTCCGAATTCGGTCAACATCATTCCCAATTTAGCCAGCGGCAAACCAACTACGTTGAAGTAGCAGCCCTCGATACGCGTCACAAACAGACTTGCCAAGCCCTGAATGCCGTAGGCTCCCGCCTTGTCGGCATACTCTCCGCTGGCTATATACGCCTCAATCTCCGAGCTACGTAGGGGCTTGAACTCTACCACGGTCACCTCATGATCCACCAAGGTTTTGGGTGACCCTTTTCTCGAAACGACTGCCACTCCGGTCACAACCCGATGTCGCTTACCGCTGAGGGCGGCAAGCATATGTCGGGCATGGTCTGCGTCACGTGGTTTACCTAACATGGCGTCTTGGTGCACCACGATGGTATCCGCCGCTATCACGACGGCATCCGGAACCATGCAAGAAACCGAACTCGCCTTCGCATCGGCAAGTTTTCGAGCTAAATCCACCGGGTCACTGCTGGCGTACTCCGCTTCTGACACTTGCGGGATCATCACTCGAACAGGTACGCCCAACGATGTCAACAGTTCGCGACGGCGGGGCGAGGCGGAGGCCAATACAATCTCTGTGTCTGTCGGTGTCTTCAATAGCTACCTCCTGACGTCCAAACACGCCAATCTCGCCATTGGTCCGCGTCAAGTGTATCACCCGCCGGAAAACCGCGCAAGCTCCTTGTACCACCCGGACGGGTGCGCGACGCACCTTTTGATCCCGTCACGTCAATACTCACCCGGAGATATCGCTCCGACTCGCGAAAGAGTCGATACGCCTTGATCACGGCCTCTTTCCAGCGCAGGCTGATGATCACATGGATCACATCGCTGCAAAGCGATTGACGGATATCCGTCAACGAGGGCACGGCGGCTCCTCTGGGATGGGAATGGTAGACGCCAACAAAATCCAGCCTTTTTTCTTCCATGAGACGGAAGGCGTGCTGCTGGGCCACGCCTTCCACAACATAATGATTCCTGGGATCTAAAGCCACATTCGGCATGGGCATGACCATCGTCACTCTTCTGCCTTTCCCCGCCAGCAATCCACAGGCCTCGCGGGGATGCTCCCTCCGGCAGTGTGATACCATCTCCTTCAACAGGTTGCGAGGTATTATGAGGTTTGACAAGAGGCAGCCATCCCCCCATCACCCTATCCGTCTGAACCCATGAGCACCTTTGCCACTTCGGGCCTGGTGATCTGCGCCGGCGGTACCTGGTTAGCCTGAAGCATAGCCCTCACTTTGCTCCCACTGAGACTCACGTGATCAGCCGCTGAATGCGGACAGGTCTTGGAGCTGCACATCTGATCACACCGGCGACAGAAAAAGGCATGCTCGAACATCAGGATCTGAATACCCAACTCAAGGGGATGGAATCGGGAGAAGATCTCTTGTGCAGCATAGGTGTCGTAGTAGTCGCCTACCCCTGCGTGATCTCTGCCTACGATGAAATGAGTGCATCCATAGTTGCGTCGGCACATGGCATGAAAGACAGCTTCGCGCGGACCCGCATAGCGCATGGCTGCCGGGAAGGCTGCCAACATGACTCTGTGGGCGGGATAGTAGTTGGCCAAGATAACCTCATAGCTTCTGAAACGGACTGCCGCGCTGATATCATCAGCTTTCGTCTCTCCGACCAGCGGATGCAACAACAACCCGTCTACTATCTCCAAAGCGCATTTTTGGATGTACTCGTGGGCCCGATGGATCGGGTTGCGCGTTTGAAACCCAACCACGCTTCGCCAACCCCGTGACTCGAACTCCGCTCGCAACTGCTTCGGCGTCTTTTCATAGCCGGAAAACGCGGAAGCCGGGCGACGAAAGAGTGTTACCGGGCCCCCGATGAGCATATCGGGTCGTCCGAACAGACGCGCCACACCCGGATGATCCGTATCCTGGGTGCCATAGACGGCAAGTGCCTCGCGCTGTTTGTCATAGACGAATATATCATCCACTCGCATGATCCCGAGTGCAGTTCCGGCATGCACTAGAGCCACCTCATCGTCCAGGCGCAGATCCGCGGCCTCTTCCCGACGTATGGGCAGCGTCACCGGTAATCCCAATAACTCGCCGTCAGGCAAGCGCATGCTGTCTATCACGGCTTCGTACTGCAGGCGGTTCATGAAACCTCGCAGGGGACTCAAGACCCCGGTGGCGATCATTACCAGATCTGAAACGCCATACGGACTCAACTGTATGCGGGGCAAGGTTTGTGCTTTCGACGCCGCCTGAGAGGCCGCCTCGCCCTGTAGTTCACAGTCAACCAAGTCTCCTCCGTTTGGAACTGACAAAGACACTGCGTCCACCCTCTCATAGACCTCTGGAAGCATACTACGGGTAGAGAGCGGTAATGGTGCGTTGTCCAGACGCTTGCAAGCCCACTGCCTAAAGGATATAGTAAATTGCCAGTGATCCACCAATACAGATGGAGGTGCCGAGGTGTTCCGAGTCATCATCCTGGGCTCCGGCCCCGCAGGTCTCACAGCCGCTTTGTACACCGCTCGGGCAAATCTGGAACCGCTTGTTCTCGAAGGTCACCTGCCCGGTGGACAACTCACTCTGACAACCACCATAGAGAACTTCCCCGGCTTTCCCGACGGTGTTGAGGCCTGGAGTCTGATGGGGGCCATGAAGCAGCAGGTCATTCGTTACGGTGCCGTCTGCCGGCCCGAAAGCGCAGTACGTGTGGATCTGAAGAAGCGTCCCTTCGAGATAGAGACGGATAAGGATACCTACCGATCACACGCGCTCATCGTCGCTACGGGCGCTACGGCCAGAATGCTTGGTCTGGAAAGTGAAAAGGCTCTGCTGGGCAAGGGCGTGTCCACCTGTGCCACGTGTGACGGAGCGTTTTTCCGCGACAAAGCGGTGGTTGTCGTCGGCGGTGGTGACTCTGCCTTGGAGGAAGCTATGTTCCTGACTCGCTTCGCATCAAGCGTGACCCTCGTCCATCGTCGTGACCAATTGCGAGCCACCAGACTACTGCAGGACCGGGCCCTTCGCAATGAAAAGATTCGTTTCGTATGGAACAGTGTGATCAAAGACATCCTTGATCCTGCCCAAGGCCGAGTAAGCGGGGTGGTCTTGGAGGATGTGAAGACTCAAAAGACACGTTACCTGCCTTGCGACGGCGTCTTCATAGCCATCGGGCACACACCCAACACTGAACTGTTTGCAGATCAACTGGAGCTGAAAAACGGCTATATAGTGACCACAGGCCAAACGCAAACGAGTGTGCCGGGCGTATTCGCCGCCGGAGATGTGCAGGATATGATCTATCGTCAAGCCGTCACAGCGGCCGGTTCAGGATGTATGGCCGCTTTGGATTGCGAGAAATGGCTGACAGAGGCCGGTCATCTATGAACGAAAGGCGGCAGGAGTCCGGACCGGGACCCTGCCGCCTCGCATGGCATTATGTACAAATCGACGGAATCAGGTGTCGAGCAGCTGCTTCACACGCTCAGCCAAGGCGGTGTAGCTCTCCTGCATGGTCGAATCCGGTACCAAAGCAGCCGGTATTCCTTCATCGCTCATCACTCTGGCTTCCAATGTAAGCGGTATTTGTCCCAAAAGCTCGACCTCCAGCTCTTCCGCCAACGCCTGACCTCCGCCTTCACCGAAGATGGCGCTCTGCTCTCCGCAATGGGGACATACAAAAAAGGACATGTTCTCCACAACGCCCAGAAGGCGTTGGTTCGTCCTGCGAGCCATCTGACCCGCTCTGCTGGCAACACCGGCGGCCACGGCCTGGGGAGTGGTCACAAGAATCAAGCTGCTTTTGGGCAACAGCCGCACAACATCCAAAGCTACATCACCGGTTCCCGGCGGAAGATCCAAGAGCAGGAAGTCCAACTCCCCCCATTCCACGTCCGACAGAAACTGCTCAAGAACCTTGCTCAGCATCGGACCCCGCCATATGACAGGCGTGTTTCCTTCGACGAAGTTGCCTATAGACATAACCTTCATGCCATGAGCCTCGATGGGCATGATCTTCTCGTCGCGTATGACCGGGGTGACATGCTCAACGCCCAGCATACGAGGGATACTGAAGCCGTAAACGTCACAATCGATGATGCCGACCTTATGACCGGCATTGTGCAGCGCGACCGCCAAATTCACCGTGACCGTTGATTTGCCGACTCCGCCCTTGCCGCTGGCAATGGCCAAAATCTGTACAGGGGATTCCTCTCCCATTATCGATCTACTCTTTGGGGCACCGGACAAACGCTTACGCTGTTGCGGACTCATCTCACCGAAATGCACGCGTTTTTTACCCTCACTCACGGATTAACCTCCCTAATACCACGCTGTAAGCTCCACCCCGGTGTAATAATGCTTCAAAATACTCTTAAAATCAGCACCGTGCCGGGCATATGCATCCGCTCCGTACTGTGACATTCCCACGCCGTGACCGTTGCCTTGTTGAATAAAATGCACTTCTGAGCCGCTTTCGAATACATCAAACCAAACCGAACGAAGCTGCAACAGCTCTCGCAAGTCGCGCCCTGTGACATACTTGTCGCCCACTCGCACGATCTTGACCCGTCCCGACGGATACCGCTCCAAGACCTCAATCGTCTTCGAGCTTCTTGTCGCCGATGTTACCGTGGCAGCCGCAACGGGCTCAATCGACCTCACCTTGGCCAAAAGATCATCTCGAGACACCGCGTACCGAACGTCGCGATGGGGCGAGTCGGCCTTAACAGGATCTTTCACACTCCGCAGATACGGTACCCGCTGCGACCAGTAGTTTTCAGAGTCCTCGGTAACACCTCCGCTGTCCGAGTGAAACACCGCCAAGATCGGGCCACCGGCATAGGTCAGTATCATCCCCCGGGTCTCATCAACAGCACTGCATATGCGCCGCCACCGCCAGTAAAACTCTAGAAAGCCCCATCGGCGCCTTAATGTGTCTTCGGAAATCCACGCCTGATCAACGCGATGGTCCGTGCTCAACACAGCCCCGGGGCGACCGGGCACACCCGATCTGTTGGCCATCGTATAGACGGCATACGTTCTGGCCGCCACTGCCTGAGCTTTCAGCGCCTCGATGTGAAAACCGGCCGGCATCTCAGCGGCCACAACTCCGCGAAGATACTCCTCAAGATCCATGACCTGGATTCTTTGGGCGTCTTCGCGCCACACCGCCACCTGCAGACCCGGTGAAGACTGATCACCCGGGCCCCGAAACCATCCGGCAAAAAAGTACAAGGCGGTCAGGGCCAACAGCACGTTGAGCATCCCGCGGGACAAACCCGGAACCAGGGTTCCAGGGAGTCGCCAATTCCACGCATCTGCGATATGCATCCGCCACTGGCGACGCCAGACAGCCAAACGGATGGCAATGACCGGTCTGACACCGAAAAAGCCCCCCTGTCGGAGCACGAAAAACCGGCCTCCTCCCAGAAGCGTTGTAGAGCCTCACAAGACACTCCACATACTATTCTTCTATGACTCGCCTATATGATCCTCATGTTGCCTCCTAGTGCTCGGAAACCCGAGGCGGAATCAACTCCGGAGCAAGTCCGCGCTCGGCCAATGATTCCGCAAGCGCCTCGGCTCGCTCTCGTTCCATGAACGCGCCCGCCTGTAACCGATAGAGACCGTCGCTGACCACAAACGCTTCAGGTGCATACTCACGCATTGTCCGCAGTGCAGCCTCGGCTTCCTCACGCACGGCGAAGCTTCCCACCCGGACCCGCCACAGCTCCGGCTGTACGGGCTGTGTATCCGCCGGAGTCGGCCGCGGGACTTCGGGGACCTCGACTGCCGGCCGTGGCTCTGAGGGCGACGGTTCGGCTACCTGCTCCGTACCGAGAGCTGAAGACGGCTGACCCGTGTCGACCGTATCCGACAGGACGGGAGTGACGGGCCTATCCGCCATGGTCTCTTCCACTGCCCCAGGTTTCGTCAGAGTGCGTACTGTCATCTGTCCTATCTTGTACCCAAGAAATGTCATTGAAACCGCCACCAACCCCAAGGTCAGCACGGACGTTAGGGCGGTGGTCTTTTTTCTCTTGCGCCGCCCCCGTGTTTTCCTCGCCAAGTCCATCAGCCTCCAGTGAACACAAGCACCCCGTGGGCTTTGCATGAACATTACCACGCCGACGGAGCAGACTCCTTTTAGGGTGCTGTAGTCTTCACTCGCTCCCATGCTCCTCGCACTTCCCCTACCAGGTACAACGACCCGCATACGCAGATCACATCATCAGGTCCTGCTTCCGCCACTGCCTGCCGGACGGCGGACCAGGCATCGTCGATCACCCTAACCGGCTCAGGATGCAAGTGCAGGTTCTCAGCGACACGTCCGACATGCTGAGCCAACTCCTGTGGCCCCAGGGGAGCAGTGCGGCTTGAGGCCGGCGCTGTGCAATACACGGCGGAGGCCTGCGGCAGCAGAGCCGCCAAGACTTCATCAACCTGCTTGTCGCCCATCATACCCAAGACTAAAACCTTGCGCCTGTCCGGGAACAGCTGCCCAAGGGCATCCGCCAAGGCCCTCGCCCCTTGGGCATTGTGCGCTCCGTCCAGCAGCACGAAAGGAGATCTCTGGATGAGTTCGAGTCGGCCCGGCCAGCGCACCGAGTCTAAGGCCCTCCGCACGTCTTTCTCACTGACCGGAAAGCC
>JBMNSS010000047.1:0-17946 GCA_050945315.1 Limnochordia bacterium
ACTCCCGGTAGCCAATGGTTTTTCTGTTACCCACGAGCTACGCAGGGAGTGGGCTTTTTTCCTACTTCCTGACCATTCTTGGGGATTTTTCGTGGCCATTTATGACCATTTTAGCCTGGCCACTGACGCGAAGGTGGGGGTTATCATCCCGGATGCAGCAGGCGACCGACAGCCCCTATACAAAACGCGTATCCTCTCTGACCCCCCAAGACTCCCAGCCCCGAGTCACCTAAGGTGGATGGCCCCGTCAAAGCGCTCAGCGTCCCCATGGGCGAAACGATCCAGATGGTGCAGATCGGCTTGCCGGAGGTCCACTGCAACGTTGTCCTCTGTCGCTCGTCTGCGTGCCTTAGCGGCATGTGATCTGAGATGCCCAAGCCGACCACCAGATAACCCCTCCTTGCCAATTCCATCGCATGTCGACCGGCGCCGCACCCCAAATCCAGGACGGCGGCACTCGCCGAAAGACCGAGCTCCGTTGCAAGGAAATCGACTTCTTGGGCGGTGCCGGACGGGGACTGAACATCAATGCGGCACAGGCTTTCTTGGTCATACCGATCGGTCTCCCGCGGGCTCGAGGACACGACGAACAGATCCTCTTGGTCATTTCGCAGCCGTCTGCTATCAGGTTGTCATCCGAAAAGCGAACCGGCGATCCCACTCGAAGACCTGGCTGGTATAAGTCAGAAGTTTTGGTAAGCCTGTGGTGCAATACGACAAGATCGGAGGAATATCATTAGGGGTGCAGAAAGAAGACAGTCGTATCGGTCATCACTAAGAGCATTCCGGGAGAAGCCTTGGGCGGAGATCGCCTTTTGAGTCCGATCGTCGGATTGGTGCGTGTTGCCTTCCGGAAGACAAAGAAAGGTGGTTGATGGTGAGTGCGTCGCCAAGTTTTTTCACTTAAGATGATTTTCTTATACATGATGGCGATGATTGCGCTAACCCTGTCAACGGGCGCAGCGAAAAAGACCTTGACCATACACCCGTGGTCTTCCATGGGAGAGAGAGTACCGGGAAGTATCATGGAGGAGATCGTGGCCGAGTACGAAGCGCTCAATCCCGATGTCGAGATTGAGATCATCGGTAAGATCCCCAACTACGAGTTCCTCATGAAGCTTATGCTCATGCCACAGATGCCCGATATTGTGGAGTGCCACCTTGATTGGTTTCCCGAGCTGATGGCCGCCGGTATCCCTGTACCCCTGCCGCCTTATCTCGACGCTGAGGCACGACGCTTTTTCTTAGCACCGACCCTGCAACCTCTTATCCACCATGGACGGCTTTACGGCATTCCGACCACATACGTTCTTTACTCCTTAGGATATCACCAGGATCTGTTTGACGGGATCGGTCTGGATAGAGTGCCGCAGACATGGCGAGAGTTGGAGCAAGCGGCCCGCAAGGCAACCACGTTTCACGCCGACGGTTCTATCGCCAGAGCCGGTCTTCTTATCCCGGGAGCGAGATGGACAACCGCGGGCGAATCTCACACCAAGATTTTCATAGGTCTGTTGCGCTCTAACGGAGGATACTACCTGGATGATCAGGGACAACCGGGATTAGACAAGCCTGAAGCCGTGGAGACTCTGAGTTTCATGGCGGATCTGGTTCGTAATAATATCGCCATAGCCGACGGATGGCGTGATTTTGCCAAGCAGAGATCTGTGATGGCCATCATCCCCAACTACGATCGTCCCGGATTCCAGGCGACCATGGGAGAGTCGTTCAACCTAATGAAAACGGCTCTCATTCCCCGCGGAAAGGGTGATTTCGCCACCACTCAGTTCGGGTGGGGCTATTTTGTGCCCGACACGGCCCAGTATCCTGAGGAAGCGTGGAAGTTCCTGGAATGGTACACCATGAAGCAAACCTCTGAGGGCCTGACCTGGCTCGGTAAGGCTCTGGCACTGCGCTATGTGCCGACGAACCCGATCGACATGAGGGTGGTCCGTCAACAGATGGTGTCCGAGCCTTTCTGGGAAGGTTTCATTAAGGCGATGGAATTTGCCACACCTGAGCCCGCCTTTCCCCAGATATTTAAGCGCTGGGAACTGATGGGCGCTGCCCTGCAACCTGTCATGCGTTTGCAAAGGCCTCCCTTGGAAGGTCTGCGCCAAGCTCAGCACAGTATAGCGGCTCTCATGAAAGAGATCCTGGGGGGGTCATAGGATCGGTGTGTCCCTATCCACCAAGCGAGGAAGTAGGGTGGAGCGTGCTCCACCCTACTTCACATTGGTCCCGTTCTGCTTCTATTTCCGCCGATGTGCCGCCAACAGATTGTCAATAAGCATCGCCGCGTTGGTGGGATTCTGACTGCCAAACATTTCGTGTCCACCGCCGTAGCCCAGGTTGGAACTGGTGAGATACAAGGTGCCCTTGCCTACTTCCAGCCTCATCAAATAGGGCGCCTCTGTTTCATCAGCCATCCTCAGTCTGGCCATGACCGTCCAGGAATCAGTCAGCGGTCGATACCCCGACGAGGGGGTAATCCTTTTCTCAATCACGGTTGTCAGATTCTGCGGTTGACGTTGCCACTCTCCGTAGTCATGCCAGGCAGTGACCCGGTTGGGGTGGATCGCCCAGCCGCTCCACTGTACACCTGATTCGGAACCGAACCACTTCTCGAAGTGAATGGCTCCCGTGGCGGCGATCAGCACCATGCCTCCGTCCTGGAGGAAGGGCTTCAGATGATCGTTCATCAACTCATCGGACAGTCTTGAACCGGAAGGATGCCTCAAGACTACCACTTCAGTGCCTTTATTCAGGGCCGAGATCAGCTCGGTCTCAGTGGATGGCACCGCGGTGACGTCAAAACCGATCTTTGCCATCTCCGCCGTCAGCGCTTCGGCGCGCTTGGGATCCCCTTTGCCGCTAACATCGTACAAAATGAGGCGCTTTTGCTCGGGAATGGCATCCACCAGCGTTATCGTGCCAAAGCTCGCCGGGTTGTGGTACGAAGCGTCGGGCCACCCAGTATTGGGTCTTCGACCCGCACCGGAGCGCTTAAAGGACATCTTCCAGGTTGTCGGTTTGCGCAACGCAGCGTAGGTCGGAAAGCGGAAGATGCCAGTGGCCGGAGGTGTGGGTTTGATGCCGAAGGACTCCAAGGGCAGCTCGATGTCGAGGATCCATGTCGATCCTTCAATGTCGACGATGGCCTTCCAGTCTGGGTCATAGGATACGTCAAAGCTCATGGTTCCGTCTGCATGAGCATCATAGCGGACTCCTCCGGCATTGGCGAACAGGTGGGAGTAAGCTGCCGGATGATTCGGATCAGCCAAAAAGAGCTCTATGCCGTCATCTCCGAACATGCTCGCATCGTGGTCTTCGCCCGATATCTTCAGATCCTCAATCTGTGCATCATGATTGATGAAGCGCAGATAAAGGGCGTTTTCATCCCAAAGTGCGTAGGCTTCGGTGGCCTCGGCGGCCTCATTGCCTTTGTTGTCTTCGAAGGCGGGCAGCGCAACCGCACGCTGCCAGGCAGGATCGGCGGATTGGCCGTTCATGGCTGGTTTGACGGTAGCACGCGGCACATGCACCTCAAAATGTGTAGCCCGTCCTTGTTGAAGAAGATAGGTTTGGCGCCACTTGTCAAGCATCGCCGCTTCCAGGTTGATCTGGGTTTCGATGCGCTCGCGCTCTTCATCGTCGCTGATGCTTCCCAGAGCTTGACGTGCCATCCGGAGATATTCGTCGGCTCTTTGCAGGAGTTCGCGAGAGATGAACGTACTCGCAAAGCTCGTCGGCGGGTGCAGGAAATAGGTTAACACTTCGGGATTCGAACGCCAGGCCTGGTCCATCAGTTCATAATATGCTGCCATGGGCGCGGCCGCCGGACCGAAGACATAACTGGCCCAGTCGTATATGATGTCGCCGGCACGGACCTGCGCGTTCCACATGGCTTGGGCAGCCGCATACAGTGGCATGCGATTGGTCACCCAGTTCTGTTCATGAAGCACTCTGCCCGACGGCCAACCGAAGGGGGTGACCTCTGATGTCCAGCCCTTGAGGCCTTGTCTTTCGGCCCAGGCGATCTCTTCGATGATCACCGAGGTGATCGGTGAGAGCATGGGTTCGTTGAAGTTGATAAACTGATACCCCCGAATACCCATGGGTACTCCGAGATCCTGCCAAGCTTGGATCTCCTCCCTGACTTTGGCGTTTGAGGGATCGGTAATCGGTTTGGTGTAGTTGATGTTGTAGGTCGTATACCCGATCAGATAGAACGGAGCGGCCTCAGTGGGAACATCGCGGTAGGCTTGGTAGGCCAGGGTTTCATACTGCTTTCCCGGATGCGTCTGATTGACGAGTTCTATGACGGCCCCGGAGAATTTCTGCCAGCGCGTGCTGACATCAGAGGCATAGGCCTGGCAAGCTTCACATTCACAGAAATGATTGTGGTCTGCGCCGAAGAATCTCACTCGGTCCATCTCGGGGTTCGTGTCCCACCACTCAGCGATCACTTTGGCCATCGCTTTTTGCACATCGGGATTGGACCAGCAAAGATGCGGCGGACGCGAGGCCGGCTTTTGGCGCTTGCCGCCGTATTCAGCCATGTACTCGGGATTCGCATCCAGCACTTGTTGGGGCAGCACCGCATTGTGACCGCCTTTGACCACCTGAAAGCCTCTTTTTTTCATGGCGGAGATCCGTGCTGCCGATCCCTGTAGATTATGGACATTCATCCGGTTGCGCGCCATCCAGATCATGGTGCTTTCATCATAGTGCGGGCTGTTGATCGCCAATGAGCGGACCGCTAGACTCGGTACGTGCCGGATGTCCAGTTCCTCAATGACGATGCGCTCCAGCCGTGGCATGTACTCTCCGCTCAGGCCCGGCCAGAACCAGCGCACCCCGAGACAATCCTGGAGGAACGTGTAGGTGGCATACAGTGCAGCCGACGGAGTCGGACCGGCCAAGTATAGACGGTCCCGTCTTCTTACTACGCGCACCTCTTCCGGACTGTCGGTCTCAAACAGATCGGCATCCTTAACAGCGGCGGAGCTTTGCGGAGTACCGATGATGATGTGAAAGGGCAGCTCGTGTTGCGGTTCCTCATTAATGGGCACCTTGACCCCGGTCATTTTCTGAATGGCGCGCTGAAGCTCTTCTGCAGCACACCATTCCGGATCGGCTGCGTTGGCACCGATGACGATCTGGGCTTCAGCCTGCTCATTGTCGGCGATGATGAAACCACGATTGAGGTCTGCAGCTTTGGCCACGCCGCACAGCAGCGACACGGCAGCTACCAGACCCGACAGGACGAGACTGTATTTGAGCATTACGGGCCTCCTGTTTTTCTAGTAATTATAACCTGAAATGACTACCCTTCCGATTTGGATCCTGTCCTTGGTCAAGCTTTCGGTGAGCGTGAGACGGAAGTAATTCCATACGCTTTCGTCTTCTTCTGCTGAGAGTTGAATCACAAGCCTGTTCCAGTTTGAGCCTGTGTCTTCAGATAGCGTCAGGAAGGGCAGGCGTTGCCACTGATTTCCCTGATCAGACACCTCCAAAACGAGGCCTTCTTCGACGGCGACCTTCGGTTGTGTGTAAAGCTCCATGGTAACGTCTTTGAGATGTGGCGTCTCCCACACCAGATACTCTGATGAATCGGTGACCTTGACCAGACGATCCCGGTCGCCAAAAAACAGCTCCGGTTCATCCGTCTCATAGGCCCATCCTTCCGAACGATCGGTGGCATCAAGAAAATCGAAGGTCTCGGAAAAGCCGAACCAGTTGCTTGTCGTAGGGGGATGCATATTCTGCACCAGATTCCACCGATTGTTCACCACGACATTCAAAGTCTGGCTGAAAGAGCCCCAATTGCCGTGGGCGAGCTCCACGAGAACGGTGTGGGAACCCTCGGATAAGGGCCGGGTGTCCAGTTCCCACTCATCCTGCGGCGGCAGACCTGTCCCCTCATAGAGGGTGGTTCCGTCGATGCCGATCGTGACCTTGGTGAGCAAAGCCTCGTGCGCGGGATGCAGCAGAGAGACCCTCATCGGTACTACCCCTGCTACCTTGGCCCCTTCCCGCGGATCATGAAAGCGGACTCGGACCGTCGGATGCTCGGGCAGGCGTTCGTAGAGGCGGTCAAGATAACCGCTGTTGCGGGCTTGCGTCAAAAGCGATTCACCCCACGTACCATACCAGCCATAGCCCAACTGCCGTTCCAGGTCAATCTCGGAGATGTCATAGCGGATTATGCCATCTCGTCCGACGAAAATGGGCCGGTTCGTACCGATCTCATAGAAGCGGGCCCAGCGGCCATCCGGCAGCCGAACCTCTTCCAGCCATTCCAAAGCAAAAAGAATGGCTTGCAACACTTCCGGGCGATGATCGTCAATGGATTGCAGGAGGCTGATGATGCCCACCGATTCGGCTCCTGAGATGGCTGCGGGTTCGAAGACGCGATAGGGTCTGGGTTCATAGGAGACAGGGTCGTGTTGTTGTCCCCAAGCGGTGGGACGTCCGTCTACGACGATCTGTGCCTTTAGAATGAAGTCTATGGCCTTCGTATAAGCCTCTTGCAGGCGCTCTTTGTAGACCTCGGTGACAAATCCGAAAGGAGGCTTGCCCTGAAGCATGTCTTGAATGAAGTGTACGAGATCAGCCATGGCACCATCGTTGAACGTTACGTAGACCCCGTTGCCTGTTGGGTCGGGATAGTCATTGGGCCACCCGCCGGATGGGTACTGAGCGACCAACAGATAATCCAGGCCCCGATAGAAGCCATCTAAGAAGCGTTCCTCACCGGTCACCTCATACAGTCGGGCCAGAAAACGCATGGGGTTGATGGTGCCGTTTCTGCCGGGACGCCCGCGTTCGATCTGACCCGGAGCCGCTCCCGTGCGGGTCATACTCTCGGGAGAAAACGGCAAGACGGCCCAGGCTTCGTCACGGAACCACCCTCCGTGCGGCAGTTGCCACGAAAGGAGATTGTCACCTATGAAGACTGCCTCTTCTGATTCCCACCACTCCGGGCTGCGCGAGGCATAATCCGCGTAGCTGAAGCGTTTGATGCTCTCTTTAGGAGGAATCCGGGACAGGGCTGACTCCAAGGCGGAGCTGTCGAACTCAGAGGCGATATCGGTATCGAAGGGAGGCTGTTGGGTTAAGATGCCGTTCAACAGAGACGGGATGGCGCTCCAGGTGGCCTTGGCGTACATGTCGAGGTGCAGGTCGCGGTTTTTGTACCGGGGATAGACCGTCGGCCAACCACCGCTTTGGTATTGGGCCTCAAGAAGAAGGCCGAGACCTTTGCTAAAGGCTTTTTGGTATTTCGGTGCGCCGGATTGGGCGTACATATGAGCCAAAATGCTCAGTTGGGTGGGAAGTATGCCGTCGGTTACGGTGAGAGAGCCTATGGGAACATCAATGAAGACATCATCGAGATCCATTCTGTGGACAATGCGCTCGGCGAGAAAGAGGGCTTCTTGGGACTGCCACCACTCTTGGGATTTGCGAGCGACATCATCGTATTCAATCCAGATGGGGTCCGCTTGCTCAGCCATCTCGCGTAAAGACGCTTCCTCATCAGCCGTAGGAGTCCACACCTGAACATCGGCATAGCGGAATTCGCCCTCCACGGAGCGGCTTTGAGAAAAGATCAGTTCGGCATCGGCCCATGAGTCTATTTCCCTGCCAAAGCGCATGGCCTCACCGAGTGCTTTGTCGTTGAGATAGAAGACCACCGTCTGCGTCTCGATATCCGCTACGAGACGCAGATGATTCCAGCCTTCTTGCAGCGGTCCGAGCTTGACTGAGCTGCGCTGGTTTCCCACCCCACGGTTGAAGTACAGATGACCGGCGGAGACCCACCAATGAAGGCGGTGAGAGCCATCCTTGCTGACGTACATGTTGTTCTTTTCTTGGCTGGAGTAAACCCGGTGTTCGACAACTAAGATCTTAGCCTCCGCAGCCAGAGGACCCGACAAGGTGGCGCTGGCGGATGTGTTCTGGCGTCCGGGATCAGACATCATACGCATGGCGCGACCGGTTATTGCATCGGAGACTACGGAGACGTATCCGCTGTCGGCATAGACCTTCCACTTGGCCGGCGCCGCGCCAAGTTCATCTTCATCGAAATCATCCGCGAACAGATACCTGGCGGAAGCCCCGGGTTGCTCAGCGTGCGCCAGACATCCCTGCAGGCTGATCAGCAGGACCACGGAGACTGAGACTAAGGCCTTATAGATGATGCTCATGCTAACACCCCTTCTTGAGTAGTACCGTCCGGCATATGCGACAAGGTTTCCCCGAACAGCGACACTGTTCCTGTATTGCCGGCGGGTAATCTCCGCTGATTCCCAAGTGGGCGGATCATCTGCGCTGGAAGAGTGTATCGCGCTGTAAAGGTCTTTGTCGCAAATGTAACAACAGGGGTTCATTCACTTGTTCGTTCGGGTTTTCAGAAGGGTTTTGTCGACAGGACATGAAAACCAGTGTCAGCCGGCATGATAGAGCCGGTCTTACAAGGGGTGATACAGATGACAGGAAGGCGTTTGGCGACCGTCTGCGTGACACTGCTCATCGCTCTTGTTTGTAGGGCGGATGCCTCTGAGACCGCGATCAACTTGGTCCGCAACGGTGGTTTTGAACAGCTCACCGGTCTGCAACAACCTGCGGAATGGTCGCAGCGGATTGAGCCGAAGGAAAGCTCGCCCTACACTATCTCCGTAGACAAGGAGAGTACGGTGGAGGGGCAGCATGCATTGCGGCTCGAGGGAGCGGCGACGGAGGGTCGGGCGCATGTGATTCAGCAAAGCATCCCGATTACGGAGTATCGCGGAAAGACTCTCGTCCTTCGCGGCCGCTATAAGGGCGAAGACGTGGTCAAAAGATCGGGTGGCCAGCATTACCTGAACGTCGAGTTTCTCAACGAGGCACAGAACCAGCTGATCGCCTCGTCGGTGTCGATCGCACCACCCGCCGGTTCCACGGACTGGGTGTTGCTCGAGCGCGAGTTCACGGTTCCCGAGGACGCAGTCTATGTCTGGATCAACGCGAAGATCCAAAACGCACAAGGAGTCTGTTGGTGGGATGCAATTGAGTTGGTGGAGGCTGAGTCATCTGAAGCGGTTCGGAGATTGGGAGTGGTGCCGTTGACATATGATTTGTCGAAGGCCACATTTGATGTGCCTTCTCTGGCGGAAATGCGTGCTCGCATCCCCTCTGCGCATCCGCGTCTGTTCGCTCGTCCCGAGACTTTGGCTGACCTGCGCGAAAAGCGTCAACGCAGTATACTTACTCAGATGATCTGGACGAACATCACAAAGGAGGCCCTCAAGGCTCGTGTCGCGGTGATGCCTCCTGAACCGCCGAATGCAAAACCGGGCGGACAGTTGGAAATCACCGCCTGGCGCGAAGGCGTGTCCATAGCCAGTGACATCTTGCAGAGACTGCATGCACTCGGATTTGCCTATTTGATCTCAGAAGATGAGGGCTACGGTCTGGCTGGAAAAGAGCTCCTATTGCATGTCGCCCGCTGGGATCCATATGGCACGAGCAGTCGCTCTCTGAATGACGAGATTTCGATGCGTTTGTTGTACGGAATGAGTAGAGCCTATGACTGGTTGTATCCGCTGCTCAGCGCGGAGGAACGTGAATTGGTTCGGGAGACGATGCGAGAGCGCGGCAATGACGTCTACTTGACCATGCGCAGGGGCAAATTCGAGGATCATCTTTTGGACAATCACCTCGTGCGATCGATGGGCTTTTTGGGCGAAGCCGCCATCGCTTTCATGGGCGAGATTCCTGAGGCCGAGGAATGGTTTGACTATATCGTCTCGCTCTTTGTGCTGAAATACCCGGCCTTTGGCGGCGATGAAGGCGGCTGGTCTCAGGGCGTCAGCTATTGGCAGTCCTATATTTCATGGGTCTTGGAATTCCTGGATGCGTTTAGAATCGCCACCGGGGTGGACCTGTATCAGAAGCCGTTCTTCCGCAACACCGGATACTTCAAGTTGTACGCACATCCTCCGAACAGCAAGTTCGGTGCCTTCGGTGATCATAGTGACAGCCCTCCCGGCCAGGGTGCCGCGCAGGTTGTCGGTTGGCTAGCCATGTCGTATAAGGATCCGGCTTACCAGTGGTACGCGGCAGAGATCTCCGGGATGGGTCGCGTCCCCGTACTGCCGACAAACACCTTCATAGGGTATATCAAAGTGCCGGAGTCCAATGACGATTTTGTTGAGCCGGCACTGCCGGATGACTTCCCGCAATCGCGGTGGTTCAGGGATGTCGGCTGGGCATTGATGAACGTTGACATGCGCGATTGGGACAACAACGTTCACGTAAAGTTCAAGAGCAGCCCGTATGGCTCGCACAATCACAGTCACGCTGAGCAAAACAGTTTCATCATTGAGGCCTATGGTTCACCGCTGGCCATATCGTCCGGGTATTATCCTTGGTATGGCAGTCCGCACCACAAGACATGGACGTGGGAGAGCAAGTCCAAAAACACCATCCTGGTTGACGGTCAGGGTCAGGGCGTGAAAAGCATCGACGCCAAAGGTGAGATTGTGACCGCAAGTTTCGGATCCCAATTCGACTATGTACTTGGTGATGCGACGCCCAGCTATCAAGGACGTCTCCGGCGTTTCCTGCGGCATCTGTGGTTTATCAAGCCAAATGTCATCGTCATGTATGATCAGCTGGAGTCAGGCCGGGCAGGTACGACCTATGATTGGCTGCTTCATTCCCTTGACCAAATGGAAGTGTATAGGGAGCAGAATCGGGTTCGGGTTCCGGCCAAGACCGCGGAGATGTGGGTGACGTTTGTGACTCCTGAGCGGTTGGACTTCGATCTGACTGACCAGTTTACCGTCCCTCCTGAAGATCGCGATGCTCATAAGCCCAATCAGTGGCATCTGGCGGCTCGGACTCGTTCCGATACCGGAGTAGGCCGTTTCTTGACTGTCTTGATGCCCCGGCCCATGGCCGAGGCGGAAAAAGAGCCGCCCGCCATACGGAATCTACAGGTTACCAACGGTCACGGCGTGATCGTTGAAGAGTCGGAACGCCTCTACTCTGTCGCCTTTAGAGATGATGCCGCATCACCGTTGACCTTTGAGGGCTATGTCGTCGAAGCGGCCGCTTTTGCCGTCTGGCAGGAGAACTCAACTGAAGAGGGGTTCATGGTCATCGGCGGACGGCAAATTGACAAAGACGGTCGGCCGCTAATCCTGGCGGATCAGCCGATAGACTGCGCCGTGACGTGGCGAGCGGACGAAGAAGGTCCGTGCCTTGACTTACAGATAAGCGGGGAAACTAGCGCCGATGTGTTGGAGTTGAGCGCGGCCGTTCAACCTGTCAGTGTCACCGTGAATGGCAGAAGTCTTGAGGCCTGGACGTATGAGGACGGTTTCGTACGTATAGGGTTGTAGTTGTGTCTTTATCATGTGTCGGAAAGGATGAGGCAAGGGCAGGGAGAATTTAAGCGGAACAAGGACCCTTCTTCATGAGAGCGATGTCCGGAAGAAATAAAAAAGAAAGGCTGGTATGAGCCCATGCGGTGTCGTGAGAAAATCAAGTTGACAGCCCGAACTGTGCTGGCCATAGGTTGTATTTGGTGTCTGTTCAATCTTTCGACCCTGGCTGTCGGTCTGGAACTCATCGGTAGCGGGATCGTGTCATCGCCTTCGAGAAGCGCTCGGGGCCTGAGCCTTTCTCCTGATCTCAAGAGTGTGTACGGAACCGGTATACAGGATCGCTGGCTTGTGAAGATTGATCTGGCGTCGCAGAAGGTGGTAGCCACGGCTGATCTCACTCAGGTGGATCCCGAAGCCTATGGTAAGGCAGTCTGGGTCGATTCCCAGGGCGATGTTTGGGCGCCTTTGACAGAACCGATTCTGGCCGTCTATTCGGCGGATCTTCAGTTAAAGGCTTCGTACGACCTGTCGGCGTACGGAGTCGTGGCTCCGGAAGGGGCTGTGGTTTCAGTCGACGGGGAGGTGTATGTCACCGATCGCAAGGGTCGCGGCGGTGTCTACAAATTCCGCGTGGAGGACGGCAAGCTGGTGCCGGCGACGGAGTGGGGAACCAACGGCCATGTCAGTGTCGGCAACGATCTGAGACAGCCGGGGTTGAGCCCTGACGGTGATCTGCTGGTCGGTTCCTTCGGGGGCAGCGGTGTCTATTTGATCAACGCCGCAGACGGAGAGATCAAGGTCTTGAATGAGACGATCCGTGAGCCGTTTCACCTGGTCGCTGATGCCTCAGGCCGGATTTACGTGGCTCACTATGGACGCTATGATGTGGCGGTAAGTGTTTTGAAGAATGACGGATCGATAGAAATGACATGGCGCCCGGCTGATCTGCAGATGCAGACGGAGACCGCGGGCATCGCCGTCAGCGCGGACGGCAGCGTGCTCTGCGTGCTCGATCAGCGCACGGGTCAGGGCGGCGTAGTCCGCATCTTTAAGGCGAAAAACGACTAAGCAACGGTTAAGAGTCTGGCTTGATCGACCTTACCGACGGTCTTTGGTCCGGGAAGGTCGATAACGTCCTTTCTATCGTGGCGGCTAAACGGGTGTTGAGTGCCTTGAACACTGGCACAAGTGAGCGGTTTCGGATTCCGCGGCGGTGGACATGGCGGATCAGGGTGTAGTCTGCAAACAGCGAACGGAAAACATCGGCGAGGAGCGCTTTACCGTCCTGGAGTCCGTGGTATTCTTATATGTGAGCAGGGATGTTTGGATACATTCTTGCAGCTCGTCATTCGGCATCGAACGTTTCGCCGAATCATCCGGCGTTCCAGCGGCAGGATGATCGGCGGGAGCGCACCATCCGTGGTGCTTCGAGGAGGCGTACATCGTATGCGTTTGTTGAATGTGTTTTACCCCGGTGAAGATCGATTTGCGGCCATGTTTCCCCCTCCGCTATTGGATGAGCTGCGCAGCCTGGTTGAATATCGGGCCATACCGAAGCCGCCACCGGGAAAGACGAATGACCCGGATTATCTGGCGGAGTTGTATGAGGCCGAGATACTGCTGACCGGCTGGGGCTCTCCTATGCTGCCGGTCGATCTGGCTCAGCGAGGTAAGCTCAAGTACATCTGCCACGTCACCGGAGGCGTGCGTAGTGTCATTCCGCGCGAGCTGTTTGAACAGGGCGTGTTGGTGACCAATTGGGGTTCCTCGATCAGTCGGACGATAGCTGAGGCCTCTTTGATGATGATTCTCGCTTGTCTGCGGCGTGTTCGCCCCATTCAAGAGGAACTGCATAACCGTGGCAACTATCGCAGGGGGGTGCCCTGGCCTGACAGCCTCTTCGAACGGCGGGTGGGCCTTTTGGGATTCGGGGCCATAGCTCGCGACTTGGTATCGTTGCTGAAGCCGTTTAACGTCACAATAAAAGCGTTTGATCCGTATGTATCCGAGGAGTGCTTCACGGCCCTTGGCGTTGAGCGGGTGGAACAGGTGCGCACCTTGTTTGAGACATGTGACGTCATATCCCTGCATGCGGGCCGCACGGAAGAGACGACGGGAATGGTGAACAAAGAGATGCTGCGCCTGCTACCGGATGACGGGGTCCTGGTTAACACTGCCCGAGGGGCACTTATCAACGAGGATGATCTGCTGGACGAACTCCGGGCCGGTCGGCTGTGGGTCGCTTTGGATGTGTATGAACGCGAACCCCTGCCTGTGGATTCTCCGTTCCGGGGAATTGAGCGGCTACTGCTTTTCCCGCATCAGGCGGGACCGACGATTGATCGATACGTCGACATGGGGCGCATGGCGGTAGACAATATTCGCCGATATCTGGGCAATGAACCGGTTCTGGCACAGGTCACGGTTGAAAAATACGACACCATGACCTGATTTCACGTTTCAAGACAAGGGTTTCGGCCCAGTGACCTAGTAATTTCAGCTGGAGTAAGGTTCTCAACTCAGGTATGATGTGATAAGTCAGGAAAGAACGAGTGGAGATGGTCTGCAATGACAGAAGCACGCACCAACGTCGCCGACGCGCCGAGTCCTGTTCGTGTGCTTATCCTCGGAGCCGCCGGCCGAGACTTCCATAACTTCAACACGGTTTATCGCGGCAATCCTCGCTATAGGGTAGTGGCCTTCACCGCCACTCAGATCCCCGATATCGCGGGGCGCCTGTATCCGGCGGTTTTGGCCGGAGAGGGCTATCCGGAAGGTATTCCGATTCTGCCCGAATCGGACATGCCTGAGATCATTCGACGGGAGCAGGTCGACGAAGTCGTCTTTGCATACAGTGACGTCTCTCATGCCACTGTCATGCATATGGCCTCACAGGCTATGGCCTGCGGAGCTGATTTTCGTCTGTTGGGCCCAAAAAGCACGATGCTTAAGGCCCGGGTTCCCGTGATTGCCGTGACGGCCGTGCGGACGGGGGCCGGCAAAAGCCAGACGACCCGTCGCGTGGCGGAGTTTCTAACGAAGCAAGGATTGAAAGTGGTAGTGATTCGCCACCCCATGCCCTACGGCAGACTCGAGGAGCAGATCGTTCAGCGTTTCGCCTCCTATGATGACTTAGACAAGCATAACTGCACGATAGAAGAGCGCGAGGAGTACGAACCGCATATCGACAGAGGCAATGTTGTCTACGCCGGCGTTGATTACGGGGCGATTCTGGAGCAAGCTCAGGCGGAGGCTGACTGCATCCTGTGGGACGGAGGCAACAATGACTTTCCGTTCTACCACTCAGATCTGATGATCACGGTGGTTGATCCACATCGCGCAGGACACGAGACCTCATATCACCCGGGCGAGACAAATCTGCGGATGGCTGATGTCATTGTCATCAACAAAGTAGACTCGGCCACCCCTGATCAAATCGCTGCCGTGCGGCAGACGGCAAGCCGTACGAATCCTGAGGCAGTCATCATTGAGGCAGCCTCCCCCATTTCCGTAGACAACCCCGAAGCCATTCGGGGCAAGAAGGTGGTTGTGGTAGAAGACGGTCCGACGCTCACCCATGGCGGCATGGCCTATGGGGCCGGTGTCATCGCCGCCCGCAACGGACAGGCGGAGTTGGTTGATCCGCGACCCTACGCCGTGGGGTCTTTGCAGACCACTTTTGTCACCTACCCCCATCTGGCGGACCTGTTGCCGGCCATGGGCTATGGTGCTCAGCAGATCCGTGAGCTGGAGCAAAGCATCAATAACACGCCGGCCGATGTGGCAGTGATCGGCACACCCATTGATCTGGGAAGGGTCCTCAAGCTTGCCAAGCCTCATGTGCGCGTGCGCTATGAACTGCAGGAAATCGGCAGCCCGACGTTGGCAGATATACTTCAAGAGCGGATCTTGGGGAGACTGTCGAAGTAGGGGCGGATGACGACAAAAAGCAGGGTGCGCGACCGATATCCGGACCGCGCACCCTGCTTTCTTATTCCGTGGCACAAATATGTCGGGCTACGTGAACACCGGAAGCCGAGGCTTGAGCCAGACTGCGCGTTATGCCGGCTCCGTCACCGACGGCATAAAGCCCGCTGATAGCCGTTTCCAGATTCGCGGTGAGGCGTGGTCGGGCACTGTAGAGTTTAGCCTCCACACCGTACAACAGAGTGTGCTCCGAAGCGATCCCGGGGGTAACATGATCCAGTGCTTGTATCATTTCCAGAATCGCTTTCATGGTGTTGTAGGGAAGCACGAGGCCCAAGTCGCCGGGAACCGCTTCCTTGAGCGTGGGTTCTATGAATCCTTCTTGGATTCTCTTCTCCGTTGAGCGGCGACTGCGCATGATATCGCCGTATTTTTGAACGATAACCGAGCCGTTGGACAGATCGTTAGCACGGCGACTGATCTGTTTGGCATACTCGATGGGTTTATCGAAGGGTTCGGTGAAGACATGCGAGACAAGGAGGGCGAAGTTCGTATTCTGGCTCCCCAGATCGGGGTCGTGGAAAGCGTGTCCATTGGCGGTCATGACACCTCCGTGGTTTTCAATAACGACATGGCCGCTCGGATTGGAGCAGAAAGTGCGAACCCGGGTGCCTACCGAGGAGTTGAAGATGAACTTCGCCTCGTAGAGGTGTTCGTTGAGCTCATGCATGATCAGATTGGTGGTTTCGATGCGGGCTCCGATGTCCACTTGGTTGCTGATCATCGTCAGCCCGTGCGATTTCAGCACCTCTGACAGCCACTCAGCCCCGTCACGCCCGGGAGCCAAGATGACCTTGTCGGCCAGCAGTTCCTGTCCGTTCCCCAACAAGACCCCTCTGACGCGGCTTTTCTGTCCCCTTTCCTCGGTCAGGATGTCTTGAACCGGTGTTTGAAACCGGATCTCCACCCGTTCTCTCAAGGTCTCATACAAGTTTTGCAGAATCTTGAGGTTCTCTTCAGTGCCCAGATGTCTGATGCGTGCCTTAAGGAGCTTCAGACCGGCGGATGCAGCGCGCCGTTCGATGGCCGCCACTTGTGGGGTGTCGGGATTAGTCGTCGATGTGGTGGCGCCGTGCTCCAGGTTGATGTGATCAACATACTCAATGAGCTGCATCACCTCAGGCGGTGTCATATACTCTTGGAGCCAGCCCCCGAACTGCGTGGTGAGGTTGAACTTCCCGTCGCTGTAGGCGCCTGCACCGCCCCAACCAGCAGTTATGGAGCAGGCGGGGATGCAGCCCGGGTGTTCCTTTCCGTTGCTGGCCGGAGGGCATTTGCTGAGTCTGCCGTCGCGAATCGGACAATCACGTTTTTCCAGGCGACGCCCTTTCTCAAGGACAACGACCTTTAGTTGAGGTTTGAGCAAGGAGACCTCATAGGCCGCATAGATGGCAGCCGGTCCGGCCCCCACGATTATGACGTCATAGATCATGAAAGCCACCTTCTTGGTATGGCGTGGCGGTTCAGGACAGGTATCATGCGCTCCAGCCCCATGGCATCCTGACAGTCAAAGCGTGCCAACAGCGGACTGTCCAGATCAAGCACGCCTAAGAGTGTATCGCCTGAGGTCCACGGGACGACAAGCTCGGAACGAGAGGCCGGATCACAAGCGATATGCCCGGGAAATCGGTGCACATCCGGGACAACGATGGTACTGCGCTTTTGGGCGGCAGTTCCGCAGACTCCCTTACCAAGCGGAATACGCACGCAGGCAGGTCTGCCCTGAAAAGGCCCCAAGACCAACTCCTTTCCTTGCAGGAGATAAAAGCCAGCCCAGTTGATGTCAGTCAGTTCATGATAGAGCAAAGCCGCCGCATTGGCCAGGTTAGCGAGCCAGTTGGTTTCGGCACTGATCAACTCTTCCAGTTGTGATTGGAGCGTCTCGTAGAATGTCTGTTTTGACATGATTCCGCCTCCCAGTCAATGACATCATATCCCGGAGTCGCCTGACGGTTGGGCTATGAGACAAAGCAAACCTCGCGTCGTGTGCGCAAACCGGCTTTCTTTGACGCGGGAAACTCGCTACGAATTCGGCATGAATTCTCGCTCATGGGGTATCAGTGCAGAGAGTGGTTGCCAAAATCGAGTCTTTTTGAGATTGATTGGTCGGCCGTCTCTGTTGACGAAGGCATGTCGCGTAAGCCCGGTGGCTAGCGTCGCCATATCTTCATCGCGTATCACGTAGTCGATTTGGCATCGTACCGGAGTCAGATAACGGGGAAGGACCGCAACTTCAACCAGTTGATCGTAGTAGGCCGGGCGCAAGAAACGGCACTCCAGGTGAGTGACCATGAGAAGGATTCCTTCTTCTTCAAATGAGGCATAGGGCAGGTTGTGATCCCTAAAAAACTCGCTTCTGGCCGCCTCAAACCATATCGGGTAGACAGAGTGGTGCACCACACCCATTTGATCGGTCTCAGCATAGCGAACCCGAATTTGAGTGCTGTGGGGGTCTACGGTCAAGTCAGCTCCTCCGTTCGGCTTTAGGATACCCCTACGGTGGTCTTTGGGTCAACACGGCGCGGCCTTTCGCGTCGTGGTTCGTCGTCATGGCAGCTCGAGGAGCTGTGTGATACAATTA
>JBMNSS010000048.1:0-17810 GCA_050945315.1 Limnochordia bacterium
CCATCCCGGCGGACAGGGGAATCGTCATCGAGGAAGACGATGAGGCTTTTGTCATTACGACCGGTCCGTTGCAGGCTCGAATCGGAAAGAGCTCCTTTAAGCTGTTTGACGGGGTCTGGATCGATGCTGACGGCGACGGAGTCTTTTCTGAACACGAATTTGTGGCCGACTCAGGCGCCGAAGGTGTGAGCCTGGTGGACGAGCACGGCAGACTCTTCACGACGTCCGCCCGTTCCCCGGAAAGCATCCGCATCGAGGAGGCCGGAAATGAAAAGATCGTTATCCGGGTGGAAGGCAGGTACGCCTCGGATGACGGCGAGGAGTACATGCGTTATGTGACCCGGCTGACGTTTCGGGCGGGCTCGACTCGGGTCAACATCGCCCATACGCACGTCAATGATTACTTGGAGACGGAGTTCACGGATATCACATCCTTGTCCATCCCCATTGAGATGCCGCAGCCGATCGTGCAAGCCGAGGTTTTCACCAGTGAGCAGCGAGGCGGTCTGCAGGCCCACGGTGCTGAAGACACGGGAATTCGTCTGTTCCAGAGAGATGAGAATACGGTGACCGTGAACGGCAAAACCGTTGCCCGGGGGTCTGTTTGGACACCCGGCCTGAGCCCCGGTGTAGTGCGGGTGTGCGGCGGGGAGAGAGCGATCACCGCCGTCATCCATGACTTCCAGGAGCGGTGGCCGAAAGGTCTCGCGGCTGAGGGCAACAGGCTGTCTTTAGAGCTTTTTCCCGAACAGCCCGACTCCGAATACGGCAACGATCTGCCTTACCATCTGATGTTCCCCTTTGTCTCCGGCAAGTACCGTCTCAAGTGGGGTAACTCCTTCACCGAGCGCATTACCGTTGATTTCGCCGGGCGGACCACTCCTGAGGAGATGGCTGCCGAGGGACGGCTGCCGGCGATCGCGGTCATCCCCGCCGAATGGTACCATGAGACCGACGTCTTGGGTCCCATTGCGGTGTCCGTCGGTGAGCGGACGGCCGTCTGGGATGACTTCGTGCAGAAGAGTTACCTGGATCACATGAACCGAAAAGCCAAAACCCGCGAATACGGCTACTTCAACTACGGCGACTGGTTCGGCGAACGAGGACGAAACTGGGGCAACAACGAGTACGACCTGGCTCACGGGTTTTTCACGGAGTTCGTACGTACCGGCGACCGGCGTTACTACCGGCTGGCTTTGGCGGCGGCCCGTCACCAGGCCGACATCGACATCATACACGCCTATCCCGATCCCACCTATATCGGGGCCAATGCTCAGCATTCGGTCGGACATACCGGTGCTTGGTCGCAGCATCTGGCGCAAGCGACGTGGGGCAAGGCCTTTGACTCCAGTTTCAAGGCCTCAAACGGCCACACCTGGGCCGACGGCATGATGGATGCCTGGTATCTGACCGGGGATGCACGGGTGATGGAATCCGCTTTGGCTCTTGGCGAACATATTGCCTGGGCCATGGCTCCTGAGTTCAAAGCTCTCGGTACCCATGAGCGCTCGGCGGGTTGGTCCGTCAAGGCACTTACGGCCCTGTATCGGGGGACGTATGACCCGGTCTATCTGGATGCCGCCCGGCGCATCGTCTCAGTGGCCTTGCGAGAGCAGGATATGGGCGGAAGCGGAGCTTGGCCGCATCCTCTTCCGGGGGATCACAGCGGTTCCAAGCCCGGTGCCGTGGGCAATAACCTGTTTCTGATCGGAGTCTTGATGAGTGGTCTGCAGGCCTATCACGCTGAGACCGGTGACCCCGATGTGTTGACCTCACTGGAGGCCGCGGTGCAATGGGTACTCAAGTCGTGGAACCCGCAGCGAAGGGGATGGCCTTATTCCGCTGAGACGGACGGAACGCCGTTGTATGACGCGAGCACGGGGCTCAACACCCTTGTGGTGCCGGCTGTCGCTTACGTGGGTGCCCTTCGTAAAGATGATCATCTGATGGAAATCGTCGATGCGGCCCTGAGGGCCCATGTACAGCCGGGCATTCGAGGTAACGGTAAAGCCATCGCCCAAAGCTTGCACTTCGCATCCGGGGTCCTGGCTCTTCTGAACGAGTGGAAGAATCCTCCGTGGATCGGTTTCACGGGCGAGCTGCGGGACAACGCAGTCCTTCGGGGTACAGTGCCGCTCGGTGTGAAGGTCTTGACCGAGACTCCGGAGAACGTTGCCGGGCTGCAGCTTATCCTTGACGGTGAACCGATCTTTACCGGTTCGGATCTTCATTCTCTGGAGGATTACGTGCTGGACACTCTGGAGTTGGAAGACGGGCGACATGAATTGGCTGTGATCGTCGAGGACAGTCTCCAAGGAGCGATCACGAAGCAGGTCTTTTTCAGAGTGCGCAACCGGTGGAGTCTTGAGGACCGCCTGCAAGCACCCATTATGGCCTTCGGCTTTTCCATGGAGCGTCTGTTGGCGGAAGAGAAATCCGAGGGCTGGGAGTATGCCGAAGATCATCCGGAGCTCTTCTTCGACGACCCGGATCGCCTGACTCGTTCCGTCTTGGGTCATGAGTACTTGATCTGGCCGACCCCGTTGCTGCAAGAAGCTGAGGTGATCTTGTACGCCCGCTCGGATGAACTCCAAGACGGCGTATTCCTGGCTGTATCTGAAGACGGCACGCAGTGGCAGGATGTGGCCTACGAGACGGAAGTGACGGGAAGATCGGCGGAGGGGTGGAGGCAACTGCGTCTGCGTTACGTCAGCGATCCCGCGGTCACCGCTAACTGGTTGCGCATCACCTTCAGTGAGACCCTGCCGTCTGAAGTGCAGCTGGGTAACGTGAGCATGACAGGGCTGCGCTCAGAGTAGAGGCAGAGGCGAAAAACGCCCGTCTTCGGCGACATCGTGGCGGTCACAGTACCTGAGACTGCTTCGGCTAAGTGAAACGGTACCAATCCTTCTATCTCAGTGCTCGGCGGTGTTGCAAGAGCCGAAACGCTCTTGTGGCACTGCCGGGCGCTTCCGTCTTTCTTGGGGCATATAAGCGGGTTTGGCGCGCCCTCGAAGCACGGCCTCCGACTTCGAGCGGTTTTTTCTAAAAGTCCGGCAATCGGGGGTTCGGACGAATGAGTCCGGAGTATCCACGGGTCCTATTATGCGAAAAAATCATATAACAAGAAGTTAAGGGATACAAAGTCATTGACATATGGATGGACTAACAGGTAGGAAATCGTTTTCCCTCAGAGAAACAATATATTAAAAACCCGTAGGGGGAAATCAGCTGATGAGTAACCGACGTAAACAATCACGATTAATGTGTACTCTGACTGTTATATTGTCATTGATGCTGGCTTTTTCGGGGGGTGCGGGAGCCCGCACGGTTGTCAACCACTTCAATAACACAGCCCACGGCCTTGGCTGGTTGGACTGGCTGAAGGAGATGGCCCCCAAGTTTGAGGCGGAGAACCCGGACATCAAGATCGAACTGACGACACCATCCACCGGGAGCACCGCCGAAACCTTCATGGTGCTTGTGGCCTCGGGAATCTCCATTGACGTTGCTGAGCTGGTGGTGCGCATGGGCGCTTCAGTGGCCTCTTTGGGAGGGTATAAAGATCTGAGGCCGTACCTGCAAAGGAGCCAAAAGGTCTCCTTTGACGCCTATGTTCCCATTGCTCAGGCCGGAGTGACAAGAAATGACGGGCTCATTTGGGGGCTGCCCGTCGATCTGTATGTGGTACCGACGCACTACCATGCCGATATGTTTGCCGAGGCGGGTCTGGCCACGCCGGCCGAGATGGGTGAGGGCTGGGACTTCGACGCCGCGGTCATGACGGCCAAACGACTCACGATTGACCGCAGCGGTGACGGTGTGCCGGAGCAGTGGGGTACTCACCGGGCCTTCACGTTCTGGGTCTACGGCAACGCTTTTGAAAACCGCAATGCCCCGATGTTCGATCGGAACGTTGATCCTACACGCAGTTTCTTGAACACACCAAAGGTGGCTGAAGCCTTCCAGTGGATGGCGGATCTCCATCTGGTGCATAATGTGGCTGACATCAACGGTGGTGTCTATTCGGCCGAGTTCCGGAAAGGCATCTATGCCTGGAGCATGGGGGCGGGGCCCAACGCCGCCGATGGTATGGTTCAGGCTAACGCCAACTTCAGGTGGGGTGTCGCCCTGCCCATAGGCGGTGAAAAGCGCGGGGCCTATACGGCGGTCAACAGCTTGCAGATACCTACTGCCTCTCAGAATTCCGACGCCGCCTGGCGTTGGATGGAGTTCTTGGTCAGCTCCGCTGATTCGTGGGATTCGTTTATCGCCAACACATCCCGTCTGCCGGCCCATCAGCGCTATATGAATCAATGGGTCAAGCACATTCAGCGCATGCCCAATCCGCCCGAGAATATCGACAACTACATTCAGGCGGCCATACGTGCTGACAACTACCTCCCCGTCTGCAGTCCGCACTACTCCAGATTTGAGTCGCAGTCAAACACGCTGGTGACCCAGGTGTTGCGCGGTCAGCGTGATCCTATGTCCGTGCTTGAGGAGTTGCATCAGTTTATGACGGCACTCTTCAATGAGACGAACTAGTCATCTCTGAGCTGAACATCCTGCATAGGGGCGGCCCCGGGTCCTTCAGGGGCCGCCCCGCCACTTACAGCCCTCATTGTCCACTCGTACACAAGGAGTAGCCACGAGTCAGGGAGAAACCCATGTCAATCGTTGGATGCCCCCTCAAGAGGGTTGTCATATGTGGATCGTCAGATCGTTAAAGCGGGGAGGAGTCTTGTGAGCAAGGACAATGTGTCAAGGGGTGCTCATGTCATCCGTAAAGCCACCTTGGAAGATCTCAATGCGATTTTGGAGTTGGCGGCAGGCATCTTTTTTCAGCAATCTGGCGAGTGGTATGCCAATCGCTCGTGGCATCGTTTTGTGCCGGAGAGGTTTGATCCCAGCGAGTTTTTCGTGGCTGATTCAGGCGGAAGTATCGTCGGTGTGGCCGCCTTTCGCAGTTTCACACTGAGAATGCCCGGAAACGATGTGCCGTGGGTGGGCGTGGGCAGCGTTTGCACCGCTCCTGAGTGTCGCGGTCAAGGCATCATGAGTGGCATGCTTCGAGCCGGTATTCAGGATACTGACGAGCGAGGAATACCGGTGAGCATCCTGTGGGGAGACCGGGCCCGCTATGGCCGTTTCGGATGGGAAGAGGCAGGCAGACAGATAGAGTTGGGTGTGAGCCGCAGGCATTTTGGTGACCCGGAGTGGAGCGATGTCGAGTTGGGAGAGCTTGTCGGCCTGGGTAAGGATACCAAGTGGCCGCCGGATCTCGGTGATCGGTTGGGGCGCATCCAACAGCGCTATGCCGGGCGCCTCTTCAGAGCCGTCGATGAGCATCTGGGACTGATCACCAGCCCCAGGTATCGCACGGTCTGGGTGACGCAGGGAGATCATGAGGCCTACGCGGTAGTTGAGGCCGGTGAAAAACCACGCCGTCTGTTGGAGGTTTGCGGTGATCCGGATCTTTTGGCGGGGTTGCTGGGCCATCTCATGAAGGGTTCTTCTGAAGGCCTGTCATTGATCACCTCGACCGAACCCAGCCCGGCGGAGCAGATGATGATTGACAACGCCGATTACGTAAAAATCAGTGCGACGGGGAAGGCCCGCATCCATGATTTGGCCGCGCTGCTGACGTGTTACGAGCCCTGGTGGGCCAAACAACGACGCTTCGGCAGCGGATCGGTAGTCTTGGCTATGCAAGATGAGTCCGGGGCCGAGCTGCAGACCGTAGCCTTGCGATGGACTCCGCAGCAAGTGACGGTGCAGCGGCTGAAGCCCGGTGAGCGGCCGGAAGATGCAGGTGTCATCGCCGCTGATCGCCGAGGACTCACCCGTCTTCTGTTCGGTCCGCTTCCGCCGAAGCCGGCCTTGGCCCATGTGTCTGAGGTTTGGCGGGTCGCGGAGATCTTTCCCGTACCGTTGTATGTACCCCCCCTGGAGCGGGTGTAGAAAGGGAGGTCCGGGACATGTCCGGCGTTTTGGTGGAGGTCAAACGGATCTGGGATCAGGCACCTCACAATGCGTTCACTGACTTGGTGCGCTTCCAAGACCGGTGGTTCTGTGTATTTCGCGAGGGTGAGGCCCATGTGTCGCCGGACGGAGCGCTTCGCGTGATCACCTCGGACGATGGCGATACCTGGGAGTCGGCGGCGCTCATCACATCAAGTGACTCGGATCTGCGCGATCCTAAGATCACCGTGACACCGTCGGGGAGATTGATGCTTTCCGGGGCCGGCGCCATGCATGACAAATCCGAGAAGACCCATCAGTCGATGGTTTGGTTCTCTGACGACGGGCGCACCTGGAGCGAAGGGTATGAAGTAGGCGATCCGAACGTCTGGTTGTGGCGCATGGCGTGGGATGGAGAAAAAGCCTACGGAGTAGGGTACGGTTGCGGAAAAGAACGCTTCGTTCGGCTGTATGTCAGTGACAACGGAAGGCGTTTTGAGACGCTTGTGGACCGTCTCTACGAAGGCGGATATCCGAATGAGACTTCGCCGTTATTTGCCGGAGATGCGCTTTACTGTCTCCTGCGGAGAGACGGTGAGCAAAACACGGGTCTTTTGGGTGTTTCAAGGCCGCCGTATATACAGTGGCAGTGGAAGGATCTGGGGGTTCGCATCGGCGGTCCTCACATGATTCGCTTGCCGGACGGACGCTTTGTCGCCGCAGTGCGGCTCTACGACGAGCGCGTGCGGACTTCACTGTGCCGGATCGATCCGGAGGCCGGGGTATGCACCGAGTCTTTGGAGCTTCCTTCCGGCGGGGACACGAGCTATGCGGGGCTGGCCTGCCACGACGGACTGCTTTGGGTCAGTTATTACTCGTCCCATGAGGGAAAGACGGCGATCTATCTGGCCAAGGTTAAGACGGAGATCTGATCGATGGCATCTCGGCCGAAAGACAAGGTGGTCTTTCGGCCGAGGCTTCTTTACCGGCCTAGAAGTAGTACCTGGCACCCAGATAGGTGCCGGCAATATTCGTTTTCTCATCGACTGAGTTGGCACGACGGATTGAATTGGCTCCGCGGTATCCCAGTTCAACGGCCACTGCCTCGTTCACCCGGTAAGAGAGGTTTACGTCGTAGGTGTAACCCCGGCAATTGACGGCATCCTGGTCATTGACTTTTCGCGTCAAGCTCGGAGCGAAGGAGAACTCCGCAGCGCATTGGATGGAGTCACTGAAAGGTATGGAGGTGAATGCGGCCAAAGCGTAACCGTTAAGGGTTATCTTCGCACCCTCAAAGCGAATGACTTGTGTTACGCGACCTATACCGACCGTGACGGGCCAAGAAGGCAGATCGTAACCTACGAACAGCTTGGAAAGAGAGGCTGAAGAGTCTTCTTTCTTCTTTACGTCGTCGATGTCGGTGACTTCATCAGCGGCGAATCGGCTGTAAGACCCCACTATGCGCAACGGAAAGCCCGGTAACTCGGCAGTCCCTGCCAAGTAGAGACCGTATCTGTCCGCCGACTTGGACTGATCGTCCTCACTGGCTTCCCAGTGTCCCAGATTGAGACCTCCGCTGAAGGTTAGCTGTTGCGCCGAAGCCACGCAACACAGCAACAGGAACACAGGTAGGCCGATGCTGATAGCTCGTTTCATGGCTGGACCTCCTCAGGGCATAAGCGATGTGATGTGATGAACATACGTCGAGTGCACGATATATTCCTCCTTACATGGCCCTGGGCAACAATATTCTGAAGGTTCGCGGCCGTGAGCTTCTCGCCCGGCCTCAAGCCTATCAACGGCACTGCCGCTCTTTCCCTGTCTTTGTCTAACCCGTGACGACATTTTTGTCGTCACCCCCCTGTGAGCTGGTCTTTAGCCGTCTTCTTCATGATTTGGAATGACGATCAACTCCCTGCTCCGCAGGGTCTCCCATCGTCTGCATGTGAGCCCTTTTCGCTTTCGCACCTATGCACGGTGATGGGTGATGGGGTTGGCGTCAGGAAGTTGTTCCAGATAGTGGAGGGAAGGGTGGAAACCAACCCCGTCCGCGGGCACTGGTGTCTGCCCGCCAGGGACGGATTTTGGCTTCGGCAATAATGATGGTCTTGCCGTCTTTCTCCCGTGGCTCTGCCGGTAGGAAAAAGGAAGTCGGCCGGAGTCATGGAAGTAGCTCACACCGGCTTATTTTCTAAAAAAGGGGATCTGTGCCTTGCACATTCATATCTTGGGATCGTCCGCCGGAAAACCAGTGCCGCGTCCGTTTTGCTCCTGCCGTGTGTGCGAACATGCCCGTCAGTTCGGGGGTAAGGATCTTCGCACTCGCACCACCGTATGTCTGTATCCGGGTGATTCCTGGCATGAGCAGGGTTCGTGTAAGAAGCCGCGCTATATGGTTGATCTGTCGCCTGATCTGACCTATCAGTTGGACCGGAACTCCGTCGGTGTGAGTGATCTGGAGCATGTGCTTTTTACACACGCCCACGCTGATCACTGCTGCGGGTTGTATCTGTCTTTCCGCCGTACGGTGCGCAGTCCGGTGTCTGCTCTGCCATGGCTGCATCTGTACGGAAACGCCGGGGTGCAAAAACGGCTGGAAAGCGACATCAAAGACTTCGAGGCCAACCGCTGTGTCTTTCATATTCAGGAGCCCGGAGACACGTTTGACGCCGGCGAATTGCGCGTGACGGCTTTGGCCTCCACTCATGGCGGCGATTTGGGCTGCCTTCATTACGCCGTCGATGACGGGCGCCGCCAAGTCCTTTTGGCTTGGGACGGTCGGTGGGACGAGCGGGTATGGGATCAACTGCGCGAACGGCGATTTGACGCTCTCATCATGGAGTGTGTCTATCTTGGGCCGAACGGGACTCCGATGGGCTCTCACCTAAGAGCCGCCGATTTCGTGGAGATCAAGAACCGTTTGACGGCTGAGGGTATCTTGGATGCCGACGGGCAGGCTGTGGCTCTGCACATCGGAGACAACGGGGGCTTGACACACAAGGAAGCCGAAGAACTGTTGGGTGAACACAACATAACCGTTGCCTATGACGGCTTGGTGATAGAGGTGTAAAGTGTTTTTCGGCCACGCTTTACGCATGGCCGCAAGAAGGATAATCATCGGGATCTGGTGAAGTCTCTCCCACTTATCCCACTGTGCACCCCGTTTTTGCAGACTGTGGAAAGCCCGGTTGTACTGACTACAGATGATGGGAGGATATGGTAGCCATGGCAAGCGCATCGAAGTCCATGACGCATCGTCGGCCACGTATGACGTCTATAGTGATCGCTGCGGTATTGACGGCTGTCCTTGTTTTGAGTCCGTCACTGTACGCGAAGTCGGTGAAGATTGAACATGCGATCAACTCGGGTCACGGGCAGGCCTATATAGATGCCACGACGCAGATCGCGGACATTTTCAACAAAGCACAGGATGAAGTCGAGGTCGAAGTGACGGTTCTGAGCAACTACAACGAGGCGATTATCGTCCGGGTGGCCGGTGGCGCGGCTCCGGATGCCCTCACGACGAACCGCTACGGCGATTTTGCCGGACGCAACATCCTCTTTGCGATGGACGGTTTTTTGGCCAAGAGCGATCTGGAGCGGCGTTTTGTTCCCGCCGCGCTGGAACACGGCCGCTGGGACGGTCGATTGGTTCAGCTGCCCCTGTTCGTCCAGCCGGCAGTCACCTACTACAATACATGGCTGTTTGACGCCGCGGGACTTGAGTCCCCCAACGAACTCGACGCCCGGAGGGCGTGGGACTGGGACACTCTGATTGACGTCGGTAAGAAAATCGCCCGTGACAACACAGGTGACGGAATTCTGGATGTCTACGCCACCGGTGGCTCGTGGGTGAGCATTGAGCGCATGATCTTTTGGATTGGCCAAAGCGGTGCGTATTACTTCAACAGGTTCACCAATCCGACGGAGAGCAGGGTCAGGACTCCCGAATTTGAGCGGGCCTTGAATTACGTGCATTCACTCGCTCACGAGCATCACATTACAGAGCCCGCCGGGCTCACCGGAATGCCCGTGGAAAAGTTCACAAACGGTCAGGCAGGAACGATGTTTGACGGGCCGTGGCGCATAGCCGGTCTTCGCACCGCGGGGATGCCCGATGAGTCCTGGGATGTGGCTCCGATGCTAACCGGGCCGGCGGGTAAGCCTGCTTTCGTTCACGTCGACGGCGTCCAAATAGCAAATGCCAGCCCCCATCCTGAGAGTGTGTGGAAATGGTTCTCTTTCCTGACCGCCGATGCCAAGGCCAACGAGATCCTGATCCAAGTGGTCAATCGGCCCACGGCATACATTCCGACGCTCATGAAGTATACGGATATGATTACGGTCGGCGGGCAGCCCAGACATGCCAAGACGTTCTGGGAGATTCTGACCACCGCCACTGAAGCGGTTCCGATAGTCCCGCTGGTGCTTGATACCAACCGCTTCTTCAGCGCTCACTCGCCTGTCATGTCCAGATTCCTGCGCGGTGAGCAGAGCGTGACAGCCACGATAGAGGCCCTGGATCACTCCTTTACTCAGATCCTCAAAGAACAACAGTAAACCTTCCGGTGTTGAGATGATCAAGCCTTCTGCATAGGCAAGCAAGACGAAGGGCTGCTCCTGTTTGGGAACGGCCCTTCTCTTTGTCCTTGTCAGCTCTCCGGTATACGTGCGGACCGACATCATGCGTGTCGGTCTTTTCTTGTCCGTTGCGGTGCGCCCCACCTTACCGAGACCCTGCTGTGGATCTCAGAATAGTCGAGCCTTCTCATTCCTCTTTGGGGCGTTTCGCCGTATATATGTGTTGCCAAGAGGCAAGCTCCCAGACTCCAGGAGGTGCATGTAGGTGGGCTTTCAGTCACCACAGTTCGACTTTATTGATGACCGGTTCTTGCATCGTCGGATCAAGACTCTGGCAGTAGTCTGCACGGAAGAGGTTCAGGCCACGCTTGACGATCCGCTGGGCCCGTTCGCTGTCGCCGGAATACTCGATCCATCCACAGGTGAGTTGTTACCCGGACTTCGTATCGTGATCACGGATATCGATCCGGGTGTGGGCGTGGTCCCCAACAAGGTGTGTAACATTTTTATCATTACCTTCCAGATCGTTGACTCCGCCGGTACTGTCGTGCTTGGTCCGATGAGCGCCACGGTCTCGGACGCGGTACCTTGCCCCGGCGCAGGCCTTGGCCCCGGACAAACGGTTGTGCAAAAGCATGACATTCAGGTCGGGTTCTGCCTGATCCCCGTAGACACCGACGAAAATGGCATATTCGACAGCTTCTTTATCACCCTTCACGTTGAGTATTGCCTCGTGGTAGCGAAGGAGACCATCCTCAAGGTGGATGCCGCCACACCCTTCTGTCCGTAGCAGCAGCAAGTGAACGTCAGGGAGGCAGGGTGAATCCGATGATTCGCTCTGCCGGTTCCCCCTAGATCTCAGGAGGTGGATTTAAGAAATGGGATTTCAGTCACCACAGTTTGACTTCATCGACAATCGGTTCCGTCATCAGCGTATCAAGACTCTAGAGGTAATCTGCACGGAGGACGTTCAGGCCACTCTCGATGATCCGGTCGGTCCTTTCGGCCTTGGCGGTATACTGGACCCGTCCACGGGTGAGCTGCTCCCCGGTCTGCAGATCGTCGTCACCGACGTCGATCCCGGTGTCGGGGTGACCGCGAACAAAATATGCAACGTCTTCGTCGTCACCTTCCAGATTGTCAACTCTTCGGGTACGGTCTTGCTTGGTCCTTTGA
This sequence comes from Limnochordia bacterium, assembly GCA_050945315.1. Classification (GTDB taxonomy): domain Bacteria; phylum Bacillota; class Limnochordia; order DTU080; family DTU080; genus DTU080. Next base: position 11,722 of record JBMNSS010000048.1, read on the forward strand.
CGGCCACAGTGTCGGATGAGGTAGACTGCCCCGGAGCCGGAGTCGGTCCCGGACAGACGGTGGTACAAAAGCACGATATTCAGATCGGCTTCTGCTTGATCCCCATCGACAGCGATGAGAATGGTATTTTCGACACCTTCTTCATCACCCTTGACATCGAGTACTGCCTCGTGGTGGCGAAGGAGACCATCCTCAAGATCAACGCAGCTGCCCCCTTCTGCCCGTAACAGGAGCGTGGATTCGGTAAGATCAAGACGGGCCGGTTCGCCGGCCCGTCTTGATTTGTCACTGCACTTGATGTCATGAGTTTGATGCCGATCGTCTAAGTGCAACCTATCTTGAGGATGGGGGTTTTCTGACCGTGGTGGTCACTCGAATGCCTTGAGCCGCGGCGCTGCGTCCTCCGCTGCCGGATCCTGCGGGAAGGGGAGATGAGCTGACCGCTCCCGAGCCAGGCAAGCCGATCACCGAAGACTGGGATGAAGTAGTCGTCAATTGCGCCGATGGCATCGATCGCGTCGCGCGGGCTGCACTGGCGACATCGGGCAGACTCGGGACATTCAGACTGGCCCGTATGACAGGGGTGACGCGCACCGCTTGCGGCAGGCTTTTGCTGACACCCGGCCCAGGTGGCAGGCTTGACTCTTCGTGTTTGGCTTCCTCAGCAGGGGCTTGATCCGCGGCCGAAGTCTCCTCGGCGTCTTCGTCAGCTGCCGGTGCCTCGTCAGTGGTCTGTTCTTGTTTCTTCCGCGTCATTGGATCCTCATCTTCTTCTTGAGCGGCACCCACCCGCTCCTCATACCAGGTGGCCACGGATCGCGCTATGGCTTCCGCCATCTTGTCGATCCAAGCGGGGTCTGTCAAAAGAGCTTCTTCGCGGGGATTGGAGATATACCCCAACTGCACTACAATGGCGGGTGCATGTAAGCTCCTGACGTGCTGCAAATCGGCGACCGGCAGAATGCCCAGGTCGGCCAAGCCACTTGATGCCGAAGCCAAGCCGCGCTGTACGTGCGTGGCCAAAAGGGCGCTGTAAGCATCGCTTCGGTTGTAAAGCGTACTGAGGCCACCGACATCCGGATCCTCTGACATGCCGCAGTGGATGCTGACAAGAACCTCACACAGATTCAACTTGGCCTTCTGCCGGCGCAGATACCGGTCCTGCTCCGCATCCTCCGACAGGGCTTCATCGGTTTCCCGAGTCAGCAGAGCTTGGTGTCCCAGCGTTGTGAAATGGTCGCGCAGGCAAAGACAAGCGGACAGGGTGACTTGGGCTTCGCTCAGCCCCGTCGGACCAACTGCACCGAGATCGTTTCCGCCGTGACCCGGATCGAGACAGACTCTCATCGTTTCACCTCTCAATATGCACAGTCTTACGGCTCATCCTATGTGTTGCCTGAGAGGTTGGTCCAAAATCGGCACAGTAGAGATCGGTCATTCATATATGTCGCAGCCCGTAGATACGAATAGAAGGCGGCTGGAGCTTGTCAGGCGAATTTCTCGGCGATATCGATGGCCAGTCGGGTCCACACATGCAGCCGATCCATGTTTCCCGCCAGGGTCTGCAATTCCCGCAAGACGACCTGTGTGTAGCAGCCCCGCAGTTGTCTCAGCCCTTCTTCAAGATCACGCTTGAGCGCGGCCTCATCCGGGGCGTATACCACCGCACTGGCCTTTTGACGCCACATGATGACGTGTTTGTCACCGACGCGTTCGATGACGGTAGGCAGATCAGTCCAGGCACTGCAGACAAAGATGCGCAGGTTGGGGATGGACAGCACGCCGTCGATCTTGTGAGTGAGATTTTCACAGCAACCGTAGCCGACGAGACCGAACTCTTCGAAAACGGGCAGCTGGTAATTCAGGCAGAACTCTTCCCACATCCGCGGAGAGACCTGATCGAATTCCTGACTGTTGGCCATGACCCACATGTTCTTGTAAGTGATCGGTTCACCCGGAGGAGGGGGATCGATGGGATCGCTGCAGGTCATAGGATCATTGGTGTTGGGGGTGAGCAGACCCGTGGCCTGAACTTGACGCATGGCCCCCAAGACGCCGTCTCTCATGTGAGCCATGAGGCGATGCACCAGATGAGGGGCATCGATCATGTCCATCATCATCTGGGTCAGGCCCCGCAGATGGGCGGCCGGATTGCACAGGGTCGCCGTCAGCGGCGCTCCGCACACCAACTTGACCGGCAGGATATCGCCCAGAAGATCGTGGACTCGTGAGAGGTTAATCTCGGTCCGCCTCTCATCGTAAGTCAGTCGAGGCAGCCGTAGCTTGTCGAAGTCTTCTTCCGTTTGCAGGGGGGGATCGTAGGCCCAGGCACCGTCCTCTTCGTCTGGCTTTATGTGACGCATGTCGACACCCCAGACATTCGGAGGATCGAAGCGAAAGACGGCCTGCACGGGGAAGGTGCCGTCAAACGGCGTATCATCACCTATATCCAGTTTGATGATCTCCCTGCGGAGATGACGCTCGACGTTGCGCAGCCAGGGCTCGGTGCAGCGCAGCGCATCTTCCGGGAGAAGCTCCTTCCAAGCCCCAACCGGTCTGCACCATACGGGCGGGCGATCGGGTTTGCGCAGGGCGTTAACATCGCGCCATCGCTTACAGACAGCGGCATTCTTGGGACCGGCCGCGGCTTCGGCCACTCGTTGAGCCAGAGAGCGCAGGTATGAGCGTTCGTCTTGCATTGACAGACCTCCAATGATGTTATGTGTGTGCTGCGGAAAGCGAGTCGGCTCTGGTCATCAGTGGGAATTCGCCCGCTGCAAAGAGATTCGACGCCTTGGCCGCTGGTCCTGGAAGAGGAAGTGAACGGGCCGTTCGGGAAGTTGATTACGCAAAAACTTCCGACTGCTTAAGGAGGTACGGTGACTTGGCCATATATGAGGCACGGGAAAGAATTCAGGCGTGGCGGGAAGGATGGATCACGTACTTGCCGCAATCGGCCGCCTACCTTGCCGCTGCATTGGCAGGTCTTTTTGTATTGCTGACCCCGGTGGCAGTGCGCTATTTTGTGGCCTTCATCGCGGTGGTGGGCGAGCTGATCGGCAGCAGCTTCACCTATTTCGGTTGGCCCCTGATCTACGGAGCGCACCTTTTCGGCGTAGGATACGTGAAGATGATCTGGCCCTTCTTGCTCGGCTCTGTCCCTTTCGGCGCCGCATTGGGTTTTGTGCGACGGCGATTCGGGTTTCGCTACCGACAGATCCCTTGGCGTCCCTATGAACAGCGGGTTCGTCTGCCGTTGCCCCTGCACAGTCTGGTGCTGTATGCAGCCGGACCGCTTGTGCTGTATCTCATGGCGATCTATCTGGATCGTCGGGTCTATGTGCGGTTGTTGAGCGGGAACTTCATGTTCTGGGCGACCTCGGGTATCGTCGCCAAGATTTTGTGGGAGTTGTACACCGATTTGATTCTGATTCTCGGAGCCAAGGCCGGTTTTTGGCCGGCACCGCATCGGAAGCTGGATGCTGAGTACCAGATAAGGCGGACGTTGGATGCGTATGCGGAACTGAGTACGATGAGGGTGCATGACATTCATGTCGACGTGGAAGGTCATGCGGTGGTCACGGCAACATTGACACCTCTCCAGCAGCGACGTCTTAAAGAACTCCTTAGGCACCATCTGGCGGACATCGTCAGTTTGAAGATCATCGCTAAGTGACGGTATGGCCCCGCGAAATTGAGATTTGCGCGAAGGAACCTCTCTAAGGGCAGAGAAAGGTAACAACAGTCTAAAGAAGCCCAACTGCAGGGAGTGAAAGAGTCTCTCCAAGACCCGTCTGACGACGGATTCCCGCTGACGCAATCCCCTCGCCGTGGACATGGTACCGGTCCGGACTTGGCGGACGACTCCGCGAGCTGCCCTCTCCGGATGCACCACCGGCCTTGACCACTCGGGGCTTGGCTTGATATGACCTCATATCCACAGGAACGGTGAGTCGGATCCATGGAACGATCTGTGTGCCACGATTCACCGGAGCCATCACACAAGGAGGATTGACCATGGAGTCATTGTTCCCTGATCGTCACTTGCTGTCCGCACTCTCATCGGTGTTGATTCTGGTTTTGCTACTCATACCGGTCCGGGCCCGGGGGGCAGAGAAGGGATGGAAGGTACACACTACGCCGGAGGGCTTTCAGCTGGTCAGCAGTGCCCTCAGCGTCGAGATCGACACAAAAAGAGGAACACTGCGCAGCGTGGTGACCGAGGACAAATCCGTCGTCTGGGCCAACACCCAGCCATTGTTGCAGGCCGCTCTCATCGAAAGCCGAAGCTATGATCAGCGTACGGACTTCATCCCCGACGGGCGTCTCATCACGGGGGTCTATGCGCCGGAGCGGGTGGAGTACACCATCGACGGTGAGCTGGCCGTCGTCCTCATTGACGGAGTGATCCTTTTTCCCGATGATGATGCACTCGATTTCCGCCTTCAGCTGACCGGGCAAGCCGGAGAGCCGACGCTTCAGGCAGCGGTCTCCTTTGAGGCCCGCGGCTCTTTCGCGGACCGTTTCATACGGGATCTCTCTTTCCGCCTTCCTTTGGCCCTGGATTTTCGCAAGCGCATTGCCCAAGGCGGCGATCAGGGCTTCACCTGGGATACGCGTTATTTCTATCAGTTTCATCTGGACACTACCATGGGGTTGCTGGCTGAACCCGACACGAATGAGTGGCGTCTGTTCGGTGTGGATCAACGTACACCGGTCTCGTATCAGATCTGGCGGGCCGAGCGCGAGACCACCGCGCCTTTGGTCATGCAGCAAGGCATGCGGGCCGCAGGCTGGAGCTCGGTGTATGACCAACAAGGCGGCATGCTCTTTGCCTACCGGGATTTGGCCCGTCTGGCCCCCAAGGCTTTGCGGGTGGAGGCTTGGGAGCGGGGCGCGGTTCGGGTGATGTTCCATCCTGACTCCGCCAGAGCCATCAGTCCGCAAGGACCGGAAGCGGCCAAGGTGTTGGGGGTCAGCCACACCATTGATCTTCTCTTTTTCACCGGTACCTTTCAGGCGGCCAAGCCTACGCAGCGTCTCGCTGATCTTTGGGGAAAGACCGATTTGGACAGCGACGCTCCGATCCGGCCTGAAGAGAAGTTCATGGTCGGGCACGATGCCTGGTTGCCCAAACAGATGAGCCGCGGTGGTCTGACGCCGTGGATCAGCGGCGGCGTGGCCCTGCCGCGCGGTCGGGTGCGCGACCCGTACGAGCTGGAGTTGCTGAGCGGAGAACGCGTTTTGGATTATCAGGCGGAGGCCATCGCTTATTGGCCGGACGGATCGATTAAGTGGCTCCTTTTGACCTTTCTTGATGATGAGACGGCCAGCGGGACCGTGCTCGATTCGGACGAGGAGCTCATCCCCTTCATGGTCACGCTTCGGGACGGAAGCAAACGCGAGTTTGCTTTGCGGTACAAAAAGACGTTAACGAACCCGTCCCGTGACGGTACCCTGCGGATCGAAGAGTACGCTGACGGACTTGTTGTTGACACGGGACCCCTGCAAGTCGATCTTCGGTTGGGCGCTCAGTGGATCAAACGGATAGCCCTCAACGGGAAGACGATCGTCGCCGCCAAACCGGAAGATACGCGGCCCACGGCCTTCGTGGATTTCCTTCGCATTGATGAGCCCTATGTGACTCAGACTACGCATCCGGTGGGCCGGTCGGATCCGGGACCCGTGGTGATTGATGACATGACCGTAGAGACATCCGGGCCCTATCGGGCGGTGATTCGCCTCGAAGGAGAGGCGCAGAGCACTGAACCGGCCCGGGTGGTCATTCGCTTGGAGCTGTATGCCCGGCGTCCTTTTGTGCGCATGACCCACACGGTGGAGTATCTGCACCAGGATCCGCGTGAAGCGTTCATCCGTCAGATGGGCATCCGACTGCCGACCGTTCTTGACACTCGCCGGCAGACCGTCCGGGTGGGCGGGGAAAAAGAGATTGTCCGGCTGCAGGATTGGCTGGAGGCCGGCGTGTGCCAAAGCAGTCATATGGAGTACACCATTTGGCGGCATGACGGCGAGAGACTCGACGAGGTTGAACAACTGCACCGGTCCGCCGGTTGGATTGATGTCTCTGA
>JBMNSS010000049.1:0-17218 GCA_050945315.1 Limnochordia bacterium
CCGACAATGGGTTAGGAAGCGGCCGCCATAGGCTGCCGGTATCGCCTTTCCGGACAGCCTTTCTTCTATACGTAACTCTCAACTGCCGGATTCCGAAAAACCGTAGCTATGTCTGGCCCAATTACTTAGACAGGCTCCTAGCCGCTGCGCATCTCCAACTCTACCTCACCAACCTGAAGGTCCCCTCCTGGCGCGTGGCGATCCACGGTCAGGCGAAACTCCTCGGCTTCGCCCCCTTCCGGGCCCGCGCCCGACAACTCGCACTTCGTCCATCCCCGGGCCGCCGAAGCCACCTTCTGCACATCGTAAGGCAATTCCACCCAATGACCGCCCTTCATTCCGGCGGCGAGAGTGACGGATTCCCGCACATCCCGGTCCCTGACATACACAGTGATCTTAAAGGTCTTCAGATCTGGCGCAGACCACGTGAGATATTCGGGCTCCGCGGATGACTTGATCAACCGCCCATCGTCTGAGAACAACGGATCCATGTCCTCATCCGCATAGACCCAACCCTCGGATCGATCTACGGTGCGAGAAAAGTCAAACGTCACCATTTCTCCGAACATCATTACGTGCCTCGGGCTATCCATCCGGTCGACAAACGTCTGCCAATTGCGGATGGCGAGTCTGGAAATCCCCCGCACAGTGTGGCCTTGCTCGTCCGTCAGTTTCACAGCTAACCGGTAATACCCGTCGGGCCACGAGTTCGTATCTATCCTTAGGCCTGCGGCTTTCACGTTGTCGGCCGTGAGCACCTCCACCCCATCGATCTCTACACTCACCTGCTTCACATCACCAAACATAGTGTTTCCATCCACCTGCAGATAGCGCTGCACCTCAAAGTCAACAGCAACCTCACCGCAAACGGTGGCGCCCGGTCGGGGCGATGTCACGTCAACATGTCCCCGCTCGCGGTCTCGAAGCTTCTGTTGCCATTCGGCGCTCAGGGCGGCGGCCTGTGGCAAGATCGCCGCCTCCTCAATCCAGTACGTGTCTCCTTGCGTGGAGCCAGATGAGGCTTCCAGACCTAACCGCTGTAAGATGGTAATGCTCGGATCGTCCCGTAAAATGAGGCGGGCATCGACCAGGAGGGTGTGCCATTCACCGTCATCGACAAGCACCACCTGATCCGCTTCGATCTTACGCTCTCCGGCAGTAACCGCCAGCCACTTTTTGCGCGTTCTCCCATCGCTACCCTGAAACGCCTCGATATAGAGCCCTAAAGGTGTCCCCGGGGCGATCCGGTAGCGCAGGTAAATCCACGGGTACTCCAAGACATCCCACTCTGGCGGTGCGATCCGCAGAGGCATCGTCCCGCCACCGGGATTGCTCACCCGTAAGCGCCCTTTCCCTGTTAAGGGATCCACCTCGTGACTCCAATCAATGGGGATCTCCCCCCAGTTCATCTTCCAGTACCACATCCAGTTTTCATCATCCGCATCGTAATCCGCGTGCGAAAACGTGCTGTGTAAGAATGGATCGGTGGCGGCGCGCGGTGCCTCCACCACGACATACCCCGTGCCCCGCACAATCTCCCCGGCGCCTGTGGTCACTCTGACGCGCAGGGGGTAATCATAGGGCTTGTCGTAGCGGTGGATCACCTCATGCCCATAGGCGATGGAACCATCGCCCAACTGCCAGCGTATCTCCGCGGCATCGGAGATACCGTACAGCTTCACGGAAAGACGCACTGCCTCCCCGGGCTGTACCAAGAGAGAATCTGTAACGATCTGCACGGCGGGCCGGCCCCTCTCGCCGAGCTCGTAGACACCCATGTCCGGAGCGTTACCACTCCAGGCCAGGCTGAGGCCGTCACCTTCCGTCCACGTAACCTCCCGATCCACAGTCAGAGTCTGACGCGCCCTATCCACCTTGACCACGCGCGCCACTTGATCCGCAGAACCAATGGCAATCAAATCGCCGAGCTCGCCCTCGATACCGAACCCATCGTAAAAGAACGAAGCGTCTTTCACAGGGATTTCCAGCCCTTGTCCCGTGCCCACCGCCATCGTAAGAAAGGCTCCACCATCGAGAAGAGGACTGCCCGGTGCAGGAGCGTGATTGTAGTTGTCTGCATCTACAAAGGCCGGCGGCGTGTCGATATTGCCGGCGAAGTACGTCGCCCCATGTGATATGGATTGCCACGCCGGGTTTTGTACAGCGTCTACAGAAAAGCGCGAGCCGTTGACGTCGATGAGTTCTTTGCAGTGCTCATCCCGGGCGGCGACCAGGTTGTTCACAAACCGCACAATAGGGACCATCTCACCAGAGGCGTCGGCTTCGGGACCGTCCATCGAGCGAAAGCGCACCTGTAGGCTGTTTCCCGGAGTATCATTGCGGTAGAAGACGTTGTTCGCCAAGACCACATTACGCATCTGACTCGCCTCGAGCATTGAGCTGTGGGAGTCGCTGATGGCCATCCCGAAATCGTAATTGTTGTCAAAGACATTGTTATAGACGCGCAGATTCGTGATCCACTGATCCCGCATGGGGTAATCGTGCAAGGGGCCTCCCCAGTTTCTGAAGACCCGGTTGAAGCGGAAGATGCCGTCCTGGGTCGCGAACTTGGCGCTGGCACTCGCTGAGCGGCTGCTATGAAGGGCATTGGTGACGATGTTGTTCTCGAAGAGTACGTGCTTGGTACCAAAAAACTCGAAGTTGCGCCCCCAGGCGGCGTGAAAGACATTGCCCCGCAGGACAACGTGGCTGGTCGATCCATCGGGGTAAAACTGCAAGGGACAATGCCCGGCCCTGGAGATGGCATTGCCTGCAAAGAGAATGTGACTGGAGTGGCCCACCCGCGCCATGTTGAAGCCGCCTCCCCGCATGACGCTGTCGCGCACGAAAACATGATGGCTCGCATTGATGTGCATAGGCATGCCACCCGAGGCCGCATCCTCCATCAGCACATCGTCAATCTCGATGTGGTGTGAGTTCTCAACCAGCAACCAACGCCCTTGATCGGAGCGCGGCCTAATGGTAAACCCCTCGACATGAACGTACTCCACCCGCGACAGATTCACTGCATGGTCAGAATACGACTGCCCCAACAGAACGGCCGAGCGCCGCGGCCAGGACTGGAAGACGATGGGGGCCTCGGAGGTGCCCCCACGTATCGGCCGCAAAACGCCTTCATACTCTCCCGGCAGAAAGCGGATCGTATCGCCCGGTATGGCTGTCGACGATGCATGAGCCAGACTCCCCCAGGGGGCATCGATGGTTCCCGCAGCCGCATCGTCGCCCGTGGGTGACACGTAAAATGTGCCGGGTTCGCGTTCCGCGGCTCCCGGGCTCGATGAGACAGCGGAGACATCCCGCACGTCTATCTCCGCCCACTGCGTATAGCCGTCGGCGTTGTAAAAGCCGACCGATATCCAAATCTTTTCGGTTTCCGGGTAGACCGTAAACTCTTTTTCCAGTAAGACCCAACCATCTGTGCGACCGGGAACACGAAAGGTATGTGAGCTTCCGGCTCGGACGTTACCGCCGCCGGGAGGGGTCTTGTAAAACTCCACACGGATGAAACTCTGTGAAGCCTCAAATTCCTTCGTCACGCTGCCCTTGTACCAGGCCGACAGCTTCATCGTCCTATTCCGGAACTCCACGGCAGGGATGTTTTTCATCACCAACAACACGAGGCCGCCCGCCGGATTGTCGTTTCCGGACAACCTGGCCGCGGGCTGACCCTCAAAAGCATCCTTGTCCACACCTAGTTGGTAGAACGGCTCTCCGCGCCGGGTGTTGCTCCAGGCCACCGGCCAACCATGCTCATCGACTTCGTCGAAACAGCTATTGGGAATGACGAGCCCTTCGCCCGCTTCCACTCCGGCCACAAAGCCGAGAACCGCAAACCACATCGCGAGCAGTATCGACAAAGTGACAGCCGCGTCGCCAGTGATCCTATACCGTGACGACATCAATTCTCCCCCCCTTCAGGGCACTAATGTGCAAGACCGACGAGCTCCACACGGCCGAACTGAATCGTGGAGCCGTCGACCTGCTCACCATCCCACGTCAAGCGGAATAGCTCCGGGTTTGCAGTCGCAGGTATCTCGCCGTGCAAACACAGTTCAAACCAGCCTGCTTGTGTCTCGGGTTCCTGCATTCCCACCTGATACATCACCGGTAGCCATGCATCCCCGTCCGCCGAGACAGCAATGCTCAGTGCCCTCGCTACGCCCGGATCCTGAACAAACACCGTAACTTCAAAGCGCCGTAACCTGGCCAAACGCCACGTCAGATGCTCTGTGCCCCCGCCTGTGGGGGTCAATCGATCCGAATCGCCAAAGAACGCTTCAGCTCCGTCGGTGGCATACTGCCAGCCGTCAGACCTGTCGACAACCCGCAGTCTTTCGACCGTAGTAAACCACACAGAGGGCGGCAACAGATCATCCCGTAGAGTAGACCAGTTGCTGATCAGAAGACGTTCCGTGTCTGAGTACCTGTGACCCTGATCCGTTTCGACGAGAAACTCCAGCCTATACAGACCATCCTCGATCCGGAGGGTATCGAGCCGTACTTCTCCCGGCCAGGTCGCCCCCTGGTAGAGAACGAGTCTTTCGTCACGCTCCGTCCGAGCAGTGGCCTGCGCCGCGAGAGTGTAACTCACCGCCTTCTCTCCGGGAGGAAGGGCAACCTGGACGGCGATGGGGTGTCCACCGTGAGCCGCTTCACCCGGCGACGACTCAATGAAGACGACTTGCATGGGACGTTCGCTTCGCGCATCGCCGAGCTTCTCCTGCCAGAAGAGCGTCTCGATGGCTTCCTCTGACAGTATGGCCGCTTCGTCTAGCCAATACGTGTCTCCCTGCCGGCTCAAGGGGGCATCCATGCCGAGCCGGCGTAGCATGCTCACCCCGGGATAGACCTCCCGGATCATCCGGGCGTCAAAAACCAGAGTCTGCCAATCACCGTCATCTATCAATCGGTACGTAAGCAGAGCACCAGCTCGATCTCCTCGTGGCTGTGAAACGCTGGCGACCACGACGCGCCGTTCCTTTTGCGCCTCCGCATCAAAGGCCCGTACATACACCGCCAGGGGAGTTCCCTTCGCAATCCTATACCGAAGATACACAAAGGGGTAGCGATCCACATCCCATTGCGCCGGGTTCAAATGCAGGGGCATGGATCCGCCGCCGGGGTTGGTGATCCTCAAAACACCCTCTCCGGTTTGTGGATCGATCTCCTGCTCCGCCTCTACCGGTGTGGGGCGGTTCTTATACCAGATCCACCAGGCCTCACGGTCATCGGCGTCAAAAGTCGTGTGCATGAGGGGCATCTCGAGACTCTCCGGCGGAGCCCACTCCACAAAGCCGACACCGACATGACTGGCTCCCGCGCTACCCGTAACACGCACCCGGATCGGAAAGCCCTCGGGGCTAAAGAGCTGATCGGGTGTAAAGTCATAGGTGTGGGTGATCTCCGGTCCATGGGCCATGGTCCCGTCGCCGAGCCGCCACTCAAAGGAGACTGGGTCGACTGGCCCGTACACATGTGCCCGCATCGTCACCGGTTGGCCTGGGCGGGCGAAGAAGGGATCCGCCTCCACAAAAACGCTGACCCGCCCCGAATCACCGTGTTCTATCACTCCCATGTCCGGAGCCGCTCCCGACCAGGCCAGGCTCACCGCATCACCCTGCTGCCACGTCAAGGCCCGATCGAGTTCCAGGGTGCTCGAGTCCACATTGACCTTGACCACTCGTGCCTGCCGGCTGGCGTCACCTACGGCAACGAGATCACCCCGCTCCCCGGCAATACCAAAACCGTCGTAGAAATATCGGACGTCCTCAACCGCCAACACACGGCCCTGACCGGCGCTCAAAGCGAACGTCAAAGGAGCCGCCGCATCTCGCAGGGGACTGTCCGCAGTCAGACGATGATCATACCGTTCGGCGTCAACAAAGCCGACGGGCCCGCGGAAATTGTTGCGGAATTGTCCGTCGCTCTTGGATTGCAGGTCATCGGGATCCCGGGACGCGGCGTCCGAAAAACCGATCTTGCCACCCTCGCCCAACGCATTGTGTTCAAAGAACACGTGCCGAGGGCCCTTACTCAGCACCACCTGACGCTCTTCACCGAAGGGGTCATTGCGGTAGAAGATATTATTCTTCACGACATTGTCGCGGACGGGGATGGAGACGCTCCGTTCAATGATCCGCAGAGCCTCCAGGTTGTTACGGTCAAAGACATTGTTGTAGATGCGGTTATCCGTCACGCCATGCACCTCTAGCCACGGATGCATGACAATGGGGTTTCCCCAGTTGCGAAAGACACGGTTGAAGCGATAGATAGCAGAAAACGCGTTGGGTTGGGCTGCCTCACTTGCGGATCTGCCGCCATGCAAGGAGTGAATGATGATGTTGTTTTCGAATAAGACATTACGGGCCGTCAAGAGCTCGAAGGCCCGCCCCCAGGTGGGGTTGAAGACATTGCCCCGCACTACTATCTCCGAGTTGTAGACCCTTTCCGCATCGCCACCGTCATAGAACTGCAAGGGGGAATGCCCGGCGTAGGAAATCGCGTTGCCTTCGAAGAGGACGCGACTGGAACGCTGGATCACGGCCATGTTGAAAGGACTCTTTTTCAGGGTACTATCGCGCACGAAAATGTCTTCGCTGTCGCTGATCAAGAATGGGGTCCCGTCTACCGCATCCCGGCTGCGCTCCATGTGCATATCAGTGAGATGGATGTCTTTGGCGTTTTTCGCAAAAAGCCATAGTCCACGGGGCGAGCTCGGATAGACATAGAGCCCTTCCAGTCGGATGTGGGAAACCCCATCTAACACGATGGCTCGATCAGCCCCTGAGGTGCCCGCGAGTCGGGCTGTATGCCGTTCGGCCGCCCGAAATGTGATGGGCGCTGTCGCAGTGCCGCTGTTTTTGGGCGCCAAGATGTTGTTGTGTCCGGCGTATGTACCGGGCATGATCACTATCACATCGCCCGCAATAGCCTCGCGCGAAGCCTTGCCCAGTGTGGCCCACGGATGTTCAATACTCCCGTTCTGATCATCATCACCATCCGGCGACACATAGAGCACACCTGCCGGTCTGTCGGTCATGCCATCATGCTTCACTTCGCACATCTCCAAACCGCTCAGTTTGATCGTGCCACTGGTATTCTTTAGATAAAACGAAATCCACAGCACCTCGGTTCCGGAGGGAACCTGGAACTCGTCCTGTAGCAATATCCAGTCTGTGGTGCCCGCCGGAGCGACTATCCTGAGCTGGCTGCGCACTGCCTTTAGCCCTTCTTCCGTCGTTTCCCAAAACTCAACGCGCAGGAAGTTGTTAGCGCCGGCTCTCATGGTCACAGCTTCTCCCTTATACCACGCCGATATCTTGAGTGTTTTGCCCTCAAGACCTTTAGCCGAAATCCCCCTCTGGTTGAGGATCACCAGGCCCTCCTCTTCACCGCCCGTGATCCGCAGGGCCGGAGCGCCGGAAAAACCGTCGGAGTCGGGGAACAGCCCGTACTCCGGGCGACCGATGGCCTGGGATCTGTCCCAACCAACAAGGCGACCGGCCTCATCCCAATCACTGAAGTCGCCATTGGCAATCAGATTGGCGGCACCTGCGGATATGATCTGGGCGCCAACCAGCATCTGGAATGCCACACAGACAGCAACCACAAGACCGGGCAAGACGGAGACCCTCAAGGGTTGGCTCACCAACATGAGTACACCCTCCTTAAGACGACATCCCCCGCTTGGCAAGAAGCGAAGCGGGGGTGAGTAAATGCCCCGGTACAGCTATAGATCGGAATCTCGAATGATTGTCGATGTGTGCATGCCGAAACAGCGCTCGAGATCAGACTCGATATAGACGGTCTCTTAGACGAATCCACAACGCCGACGCCGTCATTCATGGCCCGTGTGTGCCGTCTCCGGGGAGCCCCCGAACCTGCCAGATGAAAGCCATCGCTTCCGCACTGTTAAAGGCCACCAGGTCAAGGCTATTGCTGGGAGATGTAGGCGTTGATCGCACGCTGAACCTGCGGCACGACGGTCTCCGGTGCCGCCTGCCCTTGCCAGACGGGCCTCATGCCTGCATCAAAAGCAGTCTGGATGTAATCGGAGTGCACGTGATACGGATAGGGCTCCGCAAAGCCCAGTGAGTTCATCAAGCCCGTGAGCAGTTCCCGGGTTTCCAACGGGAGCGTTACATCGCGGCGTATTGGCACCCTACCGCGGGCCACAACGAACTCCTGGCTTTCTCGAGACGTCAAATACTTCAGATAGCGCCAGGCCGCTTCTTTCTCTTTGGCATTGGTGGTCAAAGCAAAAGACGTCACGTAGACGACCTCACCCTTCGTCACGTCCTGAGTGCCCGAAGTAACGCCCACGGGCGTGTCTCCGATACCGCTACCGATATTGCCGCTGCCAAGGTGAATCGAGGCCACCTTTCCGTTCAAGAACATGCTCGTCGATCCCCCGTGTAGCCCATCGCGAATCAGGCCGAGCAGCCAGTTCATAGCCTTGTATGCCTCCGGAACATCGATATTCAATAGGTTGTCTTTGTCGAACATGCGCCCACCCGCCTGATAGATCAGCGGTATGATCTGCGTATACGGCGTGCCGTGGTAATAGCCCCAGATCTCGGGCTGTCCGTCGCCATCCGCGTCGACTGTAGTTCGCCTGGCGATATCCCGTATTTCGTTCCAGGTAACCCAACTGTCAGCGGCGGGAGGCACAACGCCACGCTGCGCCAGGATCTCCTTGTTATAGGCATAGGTGTAGTTCACGACGAACCCGGGCATCCCGAACATGATGCCGGCGTAGCGCACGGCGTTCAGGGCGCCGGGAATCCACGCCCGCGTGTCGAGAGACTTGTCTCGCTCGATCCAAGGATCAAGGTTCTCCAACACACCGCCAACTGCCAAGGGCGCCACTTGTTCCGGTGGTATCTGCAGCACGTCGGGTATGCTACCGGTGGCAGCTAACACCGCTACTTTCGCCGCATATTCTTTATGGCTGGCGATGGTCATCACGTCAAGTCCGATATCTGGATTGGTCCTTTCGAAAAGGTCCATTTGGGGCCCGTAAGTGCCACTCCAGCTTTCCGGTGCCAACCACGTGCCCACACTGAGCATGGTTTTGCCCTGTGCAGTCAGAGACAGAATTACCATGACCGCAAACACGCTGCACACTAACCGTCGAACAGACCAGGCCATTGATCATCATCTCCTTGCCGATAGTTGTACGGGATCAGATCCTGCTGAGGAGTCACCCCAAGGCCTAAGACGTTGTTCTTAGTCGTGTTCAACAGGGAATAGACGTCCTCCAACAATCAAAACGGATACGATGCCTTAGTTCTATACGCCTAGTGGATCTCCTCGAAAGTGATGTATAGGTTTCAGACATACCGGTTGACGCCAGACGATGCACAAGTCTTCCGAAATCTCGGGCATTTCAGGGGCGCGCTTAGGCAACAGCCTTTATATGGTCAACCGGGTCGTAAACACGCGCCACAAAAACTCTGCCCTCTTTCCCTCCTGCGAAAAAGAACAGGATCCCGGCATCAGGAATACTCAACTACTTGGTGCGTTTTTGCAGAGCGAAAAGCCGCATCGACAACCTCCAGAGTCCGCAAAGCATCAGTCCCCGATGAGATCGAAGGTCTGTTGTCTTTGAGCGCCCGGACAAACTCTTGCATCTGACGGTAGAAACTCATCGAAGACTGATCCGATTTGTGAATGACCTCCCCATCCTTGACAAGTCGGGTCCGGCTCAGCGTCAGCGTATGCTCAGTACCGCCGATGATGGTCTCGTGGCGACGCTGCGCTACATTCGCGGACATACGGGCCGTAGCCGGAAAGTCGTTGCCGTCCCCATCGACAAGATTCATCGTAATTGATACTTCATCTTCGCCTTCCCATTCAGTGGCTCGCCATGACATTTCGCAGTAGACCCTACGGACGGATGTATCGGTCACCCAAAGCATCAAGTCCACGAGGTGACATCCCAAGAGGGGCAGCACAAATCCCCCGGTTCGTTCGACAGAGCGGCGCCACTCCGTGCTCGGTTGTTTCACATAAGTCAACAAATCGCCGCTTATGTGGCGGAGTTCCCCGAGCTCCCCCTCCGCGATCATCTTCCTGGCGAGCATAGATGAACTGTCAAACCGATGGTTGTGGGCAATCATGAGCAGGACTCGATGACCATGCGCGGCTTGGACCATATCCTGTCCTTGCCGCAAGCTCAGCGCCATGGGTTTTTCGCACAGTACGTGAACTCCTCGCCGACATGCGGCAATCGCATACGGTGCATTCAGATACGGAGGCAGACTCAAGATGACGGCATCTACGTCGTCTCTTGCCAACTCTTCCTCATAGTCCGTAGACCAGCGCACCGCACCATACGTTTCGGCCACTTGTCTGGCCCGTTCGGGCACCGTGTCCACGACACTGATCAGAATCATGTCATCCCGAAGCTGCTGGATCACTCTCAAGTGGTTTACTGCATGGTTTCCCGCACCTACTACAGCCACACCCAGCCTATCGTTGCTTGTCATGGGTCGCAGATCCCCTCACGAGTGGAATTATCAAAAGCGCTTGCGATGGCACTCGAACATCGATCCAACTGGAACCGTAGGTTTCTAAGTGAGAAATGCAACAAAGCGATCGCGTGAGATATGTTCCCCTCTCAGACGGCGATCGTAATCCGTCGTTCAATATCAGAACAACTTCCGATAGCGTGCGCCGCTTCGCAATAGCGAGCGGTACAGCAAAATCGGAACTCAGCTTTGTATCAGATTCCCTGCAGCGATGGTTTGATCTCCCACCGCCACGATCGGATTCTCGCCTCCGTGAACAATGGTGTTGTTGACAATCATGTTCCCGTTGCTTTGGCCACTCTCAGTAATCGCGGCATACGATGCATCTGCGGCGGACGAACGCCTCACGATCAGGCCCGAAACATGCGATGTATGCACGTCTTCCAACCACACGTCCCGATGACGGGAATCGGTCAGGATGCAGTTGGAAATCATGACCCGCTCACAACCGACGACCTCAAGAGCGCCCCCTCGTTCCGGCGTTCCTCCGTGGCATTCGGAGACCGTCACACCTTGCACCATGCAGTTGGACGAATCCGCGATCCTTATCCCGCCGATGAGTCGCTCTCCGTAGTCAGGATTGGAGTCCAAGACACAATGATTGACGTCAATAAGGGTGGACCGTTCAATGCAAATATTCCGTTCCTCTCCGCGCGTAAAGGTGTTGTTTCCGATGACAATGCCGCGGCTGTCCTTGATATGGACATTGATCTCTTGATTGGATATGTGATTCCCCGCTATGGAAAGCAAACCGGCCTTCAAGGGGCTCTCCGGCTGATATCCTTCAATTCGGACATTAGCGCCGCCCGGCCTGGTCACGGCTTGAATCGTATTTCCCGTGATGGCTCCTTCTCGAATACCGATCTTCCCGGCGATAAACCATACGTCGCTTCCGCCGTGTTCGTAATTGTACTCAATATCGTTGCCGGCGATTTGGATGTTGCGTATGTTGCCTTCTTCGACTTTGATGCCGCCGCCCCCATTGTAGCTGACATGCGACGCGCAGATATTGATTTGATGCAGGTTGACGTGATCGAGATAGATGCCGACTCCCCTGTTGTTGTATACGTGAACGCCATCGATGAGCACATTGCGGTTATTACCCACAATGTGAATCCCGTGCCGGCAGTCCCGAACGACCAGGGATGACAATGTGGCTTGGAAGGTCGTCTCGAGGCATATGCCTTCGGCATCGGGATGCGCACCTTCAACGATAATACCTTGGATCAGGGGCATGGCCCCGTAAGCATACGCTTCCGGGTCAAGCTGTTCCGGATTGGCACTGACGTGATGGTGACCAATGAGATGAAAAGCAGGACCGGGACCGACATGTCGAACTGTCGCACCGGATCCGAGCAGACTCAGCCTGCCGGTCTTGGCCATGTCGATCACAATCGTCCGGCGGATCACATACGTCCCTTGTGGAAAATGAAGCTGGCCGGTTCTTGTTTCACAGGCTGCTTGGATTGCGGCGGTGTCGTCGGTGACGCCGTCACCTTTGGCCCCGAACGACTTCACACCGATGCGCGATGCGTCATATTCCGTGAGCACCTTTCTTCGCCTCTTTCGTGGTTGAGTTCATATCCGGCGCGTTCCGTATAATTGCCGATCAGCGACGCGAGTCTTAGGCAGGCCATCCTCCGGTGACTGAGTCAAGAGCTCTTCCGTCAACCGACCGCGAGTCAGACGGGACAATTCTCGTCGTCGTTTGCACTCCCGAACGCCTCCGGCATCAACGTCCGAAGAGTCTCTTCGATGTCTTTGGGCTCCTTTTCCCCACTGACACCTATTGGAGGCGGGGTGTCTTTTTCCTCTTTTCATGTCTTTGCGCGATATATGGCGCGTATGGATAAATCCTGCCGACGTAATCCATAAGTCCCACACTACTGCTGCGACGGCCTTTACGGCTGGCATGCTCAACCGCCACAGTACATCCCCATGAAAAAGCATCCTCACAACAGGTTCCTTGGAGTCTGCAGCGAAAAAGTCGTAAGCGAAGAGGAGGTAGAGAGCATGAACCACTACAACACGCCGGCCGAAATCAGCACGATGATGTTGACCACGTCCGAAAAGAAGGCCAATTTGGCGCTTCGTGACATGATCGTGCTCGGGATCCTGGCAGGGGCCTACGTTGCCTTGGCCGGTAACCTGTCAACAGTCGTCGTCACCGGAGTAAGCCAGCATCTTGGGACAGGATTGAGCAAGTTCTTGGGCGGAAGTGTCTTCGCTCTCGGCCTAATATTGGTAGTCATCGGCGGCGGTGAGCTTTTCACCGGCAATGCACTCATGGTCATGGGCCTGCTGTCCAAGCGGATCAGCACGCGCCAACTGGTTCGCAACTGGGCCGTGGTCTACCTCGCCAACTTCGTGGGTTCGCTCATAGTCGCCGCCTTGGTCTACCTGAGCGGAATCTGGCAAGGCGAGGGAGGTCAGGTCGGTGCCAGGTTCGTCATGAACGCTCACGCCAAAGTAAGCCTACCCTTTGTCGCCGCTTTGGTGCGCGGGATCCTGGCCAATTGGCTGGTATGCCTCGGCGTCTGGCTCGGTATGGCCGCTCGTGACATAGTCGGCAAAATCCTCGCCATCTACTTCCCCGTAATGGCCTTTGTAGCCTGTGGCTTCGAGCACTCCATCGCCAACCATTTTGCGATCCCCATAGGTATAGCTCTCAAGAATGAACCGATGTTACAGGAGGCTTTGCATTGGACTCAAGTCTTGCAGTTGACGCAGTTGACTTGGAGCAGACTCGTCATTTCCAACCTGATTCCCGTTACGCTCGGGAATATCATCGGGGGGGCTTTTTTCGTGGGTACTATGTACTGGTTAGCCTATCAGGCTCCTGACAAGGATGCGCGCTGAGGATGAGCATGTAACCTGATCGATCGTCCGGTGTACTCAGGAGACTCCCCGGGTAAGAAAAGCCCCTACCTGACACGATGCGAAGTGCCAGGCAGGGGCTGTTTTCGATGCTCGCCTCGCGCCCGCGGAAGGACCTCTTACAAAAACCGGGATGGAGCGAGCGTTCGGGTCTATCCAGCGCACGAAAAAACACCGACCTGTTTTAAGGTCGGTATGAAAAATGGAGCGGGCGACGAGGCTCGAACTCGCGACCCCAACCTTGGCAAGGTTGTGCTCTACCAACTGAGCTACGCCCGCATCTGGTGCCAAGGGCCAGAATCGAACTGGCGACACCGTGATTTTCAGTCACGTGCTCTACCAACTGAGCTACCTTGGCTCACGTTCACTAGGGTTGGGGCCTATAGAAAGGCCCCAACTTTGGCGGAACCGACGGGACTCGAACCCGCGATCTCCGGCGTGACAGGCCGGCGTGTTAGACCGACTACACCACGGTTCCACTCGACAATTCGTATCCTACCACGTATCCTACTTCCTGTCAAGCACTTGTGATCCTGAAGCTGCGAAATCTGACCCTGGGAAAGTGGTGGACGCTGCGGGACTCGAACCTGCGACCTCCGCCTTGTAAGGGCGGCGCTCTAACCAGCTGAGCTAAGCGTCCCTGACCCGTACGTCAAAGCAAGTATTATTTTATCCAAGAGCGCCTGCCCTGTCAATGATCTCTTTTTGCCCGAGCTCCTCCCTGACACCTGCCAGGTACTGCCCGCAGTTACAGTTTTCTATGCCCTTGATCGAATCCTCTTCGGGGCAACGTAAAACATGAACGGGAAACCCAGTTGCCGGAGGTCAATCATGCGAAGCCTATGGAAAGGTGCCATCAGTTTTGGATTGGTGAACATCCCCGTGCGCATGTACGCCGCTACTGAAGACAAGAGCCTCAGTTTCAATCAACTTCACCGCAAATGCCACACCCCCATTCGCTATGTAAAACACTGTCCGACCTGCGACAGCGAGGTACGACCTGAAGAGATCGTTCGAGGCTATGAATATGAAAACCGCGGCTATGTGATCCTGGAAGAAGAAGACTTCGCCGATCTTCCGTCGCCGACGCTAAAAGCGATCGAGATACTGGATTTCATTGATCTCGCTGAGATCGACCCCATTTTCTACCGACGCAGCTACTACCTGGAGCCCGTTGAGGGAGCCGGCAAACCCTATCTGCTCTTGTTGCAGGCCATGCAACATAGCGGGAAAGTCGCTCTGGGCAAGATCACCGTCCGCGCCCGTGAGTCTTTGTGCTGCTTGCGCGTCTACCGAGATCTGTTGTCGGTGGTCACGATGCATTACCCCGACGAGGTGCGTTCCATCGACGCTTTACAGCCTATACAGGATCGCAGCGAAGTGACATCGGGGGAGCTGCGGATGGCCCTGCAACTCATAGAAAGCCTGAGCACTCCGTTCGAACCGGACAAGTACGCCGATGAATACCGCCACGCTCTATTGCGGCTGATACATTCCAAAGCGGCGGGACGCCAGATTCACCAGGCGCCAAGCACTGCTCCTTTAGCGGAGGATGTCATGGACCTGATGGCTGCGCTGGAGGCCAGTCTTCGCAACATAGAAAAGACGAGAGAGCCGGAAGAGGAAAAAGACGAGGCCGTTCAGGCCACAAAAGCGGCCAACGGTCGACGCCGTCGGAGCTGACCCGGCATGTCCTTGCCGTGGTTTGTGCCTCCCATGTTGGCCACATCAGGCCCGCCCGTTTGGTCGGATGAGTTCCTATACGAACCCAAGTGGGACGGACTGCGCTGTCTGGCCTTCAAGGAAGCCAGCCTACGTCTTATGAGTCGCAACGGACGGGAAATGACGGCGCACTTCCCGGAGTTGGCGGATCTAAACTGCCTGCGCCCGGCCCCATGGGCCGTAGACGGCGAGCTGGTCATCTTCAACAAAGCCGGGCAGGCGGTTTTTGACCTGGTCAGCAACCGCAATCTTGTCAGGGCACCGGCACGCCTGGCTCAGATGGCTGATAGATATCCGGCTGTCTTAATCGTTTTTGATCTTCTTTACCATGACGGGGTCAACCTGATGGACCGCACACTCCGGGACAGACGTCGTCTTCTTGAGCAACACCTGGAGTCCAATCCTCGTGTCGTTTTGTCCCCCGCCACCGTGGGTGCCGGTCCCGAGTTTCACGATACTGTGCTTCGCCACGGTTGCGAAGGCACCATGATAAAAAGACTGAACAGCCTCTATCATCCCGGAAAACGCAGTCCGCATTGGATCAAAGTCCGTCACGTCAAAGAGACGGATTGCGTGATTTGTGGCTATGCCCGAGGTGACCAACGCTTGGCCAGTCTGGTGCTGGGGCAATACCGACTCTCCTCCAAGACACTCTTCTACGTGGGACGGGTCGGCACGGGGTTCTCAGCAAAAGACAGTGCGACTCTCCTGGAGTTCTTCAGCCGCATCCCCACAGACAGATCACCGTTTAGCGATATGGCGGCCGCGCTAAATGGCGACATCACCTGGCTCAAGCCCCTGTTGGTCTGCCGCGTTGAGTACCTCGCCTGGACCACCAACGGTCTTTTGCGCCATCCGGTCTTTCGAGGCATTCGTACCGACAAAGGGCCCGAAGAATGCACATTGGCCGCAGATCATCCGTCTGTAGGAGGCGCCGAGTTGTGAGTGAGCTTCTCCTAAAGATAGATGATCGCCATCTCAAAATCACCAACATCGACAAGATCCTGTGGCCGGGTGACGGTATCACCAAGGGCGATCTGATCCGCTACTACACTGCCGTGGCCGACAGGCTTCTGCCCCATCTCAAAGGGCGTCCCCTGACTCTGACGCGCTATCCGGAGGGAATATCCGGCACCATGTTCTATCAGAAAAACATCCCCTCGCATGCTCCTGGTTGGTTGTCTACATACACGGTCGGTAACCCTCCGGTGCGTTTTCTTCTCGCCGAGGAACCGGCAACCCTCATTTGGTTGGCAAATATGGCTACCATAGAGATCCATCCCTGGATGTCCACCGTTGAGCATCCGGACAACCCGGACTACGCAGTCATTGATCTTGACCCGGCAGAGGGTACTACATGGTCTGATGTAGTCAAGACCGCTGAGTTGGTCAGGGTGCTGCTGGATGAGCTGGGTCTTGACGGATTCCCCAAGCTTTCAGGGGCCAGCGGAATCCATATCTTTGTTCCGCTGGCGGCTCGTTACAGCTATGCGCAGACCAGCGGCTTTGTCGCTTTCTTAGGCGAGCTTCTGGCCAGAGTCTATCCGGAAAAAGTCACCACCGAACGGTCAGTGCGCAAGCGCTATGGAAAGGTCTATGTTGACCACCTGCAAAACCTGCCGGGAAAGACGATCGTAGCTCCTTATGTACCCAGACCCATCGCCGGTGCGCCGGTCTCCGTACCGATCACCTGGGCGGAACTCAAGGAGGTGACTCCGCGCCAATTCCGCATAGACCAACCGCAACTGATTCTGCAGCGTCCGACAGAGTTTGACACCATCTATGATCTCCGACAGAGCCTGGATGCGGTTATTCCTCTGTTTAGCGGTAAGTGATCCGCTTTGCCGGCAGGATATTGGGCGTTGCACGATCTATTCCCCCATATGAGGCAGAACGAGGGGGGGTCAGCATCTACGTGCACAAGAGGATCTTCACGGCTTTAGTCCTTGCGGCTTTGCTCGCTCTTGGCGGAGGGTGCCAATCCAAGAAGCACAACGGGGTGACATTCCGCGGCTACGATGCCTATGTATACCACGGCGAATCCTCAGCCCAAGCGGATTACATTC
>JBMNSS010000050.1:0-16505 GCA_050945315.1 Limnochordia bacterium
GAAGAAAGCGTCTGCCCGTCACCCGACCGGGCTCGGGCACGGCAAAAGCACCTGCCATGTTTATCCGTCGCTCTGATGCCGACAGTCTGGTCTGTGGCGAGGTGGCCTTTTTGCGCTCAAGAACGTTCCGCCACACCGGACGCCTCAGTACACGGGCCGCCGATTCAGCCAACAGATCAGCCTGATTGAACCCTCTTTCAACCAGACGCTCACTGTGGAGAGGGATGGGCACTATGGCGAAGGAGCGCCAGTCTCTGACCAAGTCCTCCGCAACGACCCCCGTTAGATATCCCAACGGCCTCGCCAGCTCGCGCACACCCTTGAACTTGAGATCACCCAACAGCCGCTTAACGACACCGTCATAGACAGCCGGACTTCGTCCCTTGAGCACCCTCGCTCCCGAACGGCAGATTGAACATAACCCCTCCCGTCCGGTAGGACAACCACAGCGATCACACAAGGGCGGTACAACCCAAGGAATACGCTGCAGACAGTGTTCACAAAAAGAGGCGAGCACTTCATCAACAAAGGACATCCAGGGCAGAATCGGCGACGGCAGAGCTCGTCCACACAAATAACAGGTCTCCGGAGCGAACAGCATCTGCCGCGCCTCGGCGACAAGGTATCGCAACAGGCGCATGGAACACCTCCGCGAGGGTCATGGTTTCAACAATCCCCGTTCTTTGGCCATCGTGTTAAGAGTCACGATCGCGTCGCATGCCTCCCGTATTTGCGGGCTTTGACGTGCACAAAAAAACCAGACCCGCCCGGTAGGTCTCTGCGGCGTGCGGCCAACCCGACCGGCCATCTGTATCAAAGCCGCGGGGTCAAAGACTCCCTCGGCATCGGCGTACAAGACGGCTACGTTAACCATGGGGAACGTCAGGCCTCGCTCAAAAACGGTCGTCGAGACCACCACGTCCACGGTACCTGCCACTAAGGCTTCGCGCACTGCATCGCGCCTTTGGGAGCCTGAATACACCCCCGTGACCTTCCGGTAACCCTCCCTTTGCAGGGCGGCGACCAAAGGCTCCACCAACGTCCGGCGAGGCACGAAAACCAGAAGCTGTGCCCCCTCATTGAGTGTCTGGACAAGAGCCTCTTTCAGACCGACGGGAATATCACGCAAAGAGCCCTCTCTCAAACTTGGGTCGACGGTGACAATGGGCACCGGCAGAGGGTGGCCGTGATGACGAGCCGGGATACAAACCAACCGGGAGTCTGATTGCCGAGCCCACTGCAGCTGGAGCTTGGTGGGTGTCGCCGTCATCTGTACGAAGCAGCCGGCCTGAGCAGCCAGACGGGCGATCGCTCGTTGCAACACGGGGCTATCCGTATAGGGAAAAGCGTCACATTCATCGAAAACCAGAAGCTCGAAACGCCCCCCTAAACGCACCGCTTGGTGAGTCGTAGCCACCAAAAGACGCGCCTCGGGGTACTTTTGAGACGCACCTCCATAGAGACCGGCGATCGACTCCGAACAGAAGGCGGTCCGCAACCTCTGACAAAGATCGGCGGCCACATCGCGCCGCGGGGTGGTGACCAACACTCGACCCTGGCCCGTCAATGCCCGGGCCATCGCTTCGTAGACCACTTCCGTCTTGCCTGCTCCGCAAGCGGCCCAAACCAGCACCCGACGCTTTCCTTGATCTATGGCGCGTTGGATTTCTTCGGCAGCACTCGCCTGTGCCGGCGATAGAGCAAAAGGAAGACGATAGGCAACAGACTGAGGACTGCTCCCCTGCTCGGGGGCAGGCTCAGCAGGACCAGGAGACAGCAGCGCCGTGCATCCGCGCGCCACTCCCCAGGAAAGACACTCGCGGCACTCCGGACACTCACCGCCGCAAACAGCGCAGTCTACGACGGCAACAGAGGAATGGCCTCCACAACGCCGGCATTCAAAACGACCGAAGCTACCCAAACCGACGGCCGCCCGGCGCTCAATGAGACCCGCCAAGACCATCTGCTGAAGTTCTGTACCCGAGGGAGGATTCGGCCCCAAAGACCGCTCTCGCCAGGCATGCATGAAATCGTTCTCAAGAAGCTGCCGATGCCTCAGGATACTCAAGATGGCGGTCATTCTGTGTTCGGGCAGGGGATCCATTTGGTCGGAAGCCGAAGATGAGCTATATGAGAAGGGGTCAAACTGCCGCCATGCGCTTCTGCGCCCCCACGCAGCCAACAGGCGACGCACCCGCAACCTGGCGAGCCACACCTGTCGAATTGCCGCGCCACGCACATAGCGAACGGCAGCTTCAGCCAACCACAAAGGGAGGGAAGGGGTCACGACGCGCATTGTGCCGCCCGCAGGCAGCAGGGCCCTTTCCACATCCGGATCACAAGAGACTCCACAGCGGATATTAGATGAACGAAGGGAGGGTATGGGTGCCGGCTCCAAAGCTCTTGTCGACACCCATACACAGTAGCGAATCGCCCTTCCTCCCTACTATGGCGTGCCATGCCACGTAAGTCAGCATGTCTTCATGTTCGGAAAAGCATCTACCCGCACTATTCTTCCGTCGGGTGGATGGTCGAAGATAATATGAATGAGATAGCGCCGACGATCGTCATACACATACGGCAGCAACTGAAGATCGATGGCCGCCATATTGAGGTCCGACAACTCCGTCAGAGGCACCCAGCGCACAGGCCCCTCCCGGCTCTCAGTCAGCTGTCCTGGAGCCACCGTGCTGCGAAAGATGAACAACAACCAGTTGTACGACAAATCCGAAGACAGCTCGGACACTACAAGCTGCAGTGTTGCTGAGCGCAGGCACAGCCCAGTCTCTTCACCTATCTCACGCACAACGGCTTGCCTGGGATCCTCATCGGGCTCCAGCTTGCCACCCGGTGCCGTCCAATATCCCGGAAAAGGCGGTTTGCGTCTTTTCAGCATCAGAACCCGGTCCTTGCAGCGAACATGGCACAGTGTTCCCAGTCGCTGACGGTCGGGCTTTACCCAAGCCTCATGCAAGGGTATATCAAAACCCTCCTGTTGCAAAAACCGCCGGATAATCTCATGAGTCTTGAACCTACCGCCTGGGGACAATCTCTTGCACCTGCCGCAATTTGACGATGCTCCTGGGAGGGATGATCCCTCGCACCACCAGATTCGCATACACCAGACATTCAGGCCCGATGAGGCTACCCGGACTGGTGACGCAGTTGCAGCCCAGTGCCGCCCGATCTCCGATAACAGCGCCGAATTTATGTAGCCCCGTAGACCACTCTTGCTCTCCGAAGGCGACGCAGATGACCCCGCCGGCATTCTTGACGTTGGAGAGCTTCACACCGGCCCCCAGATTCACCTGGCGACCGACTATGCTGTCACCTACATAGTTGAAGTGGGGCGCTTGACTGCCGTCCAGCATGATGCCGGCTTTGATCTCACTGGCGTGCCCGATTACGCAACCGTCTCCGATCAGGCAATTCTCCCTCAGATAGGCCCCCTGCCTGATGACCGTATTAGAACCTATGATCGCCGGCCCTTTGATCATGGCTCCCGGCTCAACTACGGACCCGGGTCCCAGATAGACCCGCGGTCCCACCCAGGCACCTTCCATGACCACACCACGGATGGCCGGCTGCAGGTGTGCATCGATGTAGGCCGGAAGTTTGGGCAAAACCTCCCAAACATGTTCGCATTCAGCAAACAGCTCTCTGTGGACGTAGCCGTCCAGATCGAAGTAACTTGTAGTCGCAGTAGGTGCCTTCATAGTACATCCCCCTACCGTCGTTCATCATCTTCGGGGATCTCGTCAAGCACTTGTTTCGGATCCTTGCCAAACCGATCCTCCGCGTCTAAGTATCCGCGTTCAAGTGCATATTGAAAATCGCGTGCCCGCCGCTCCACATCGCTCATAAACCATCCCTTGTGAAGGCGGCGACCCACGCCGGGCCTCGGTTTTGTCACCTTTGAACACCTCGCTCAAAGTTGCCTTGTTACAGATGATACGTGCCCAACACCTTGCATCCCTGCCGGTTGGCGAAAAAGGGATACTGAGCGAACCGGGCGAAAAATTAAGCGAAGATAAAGCATCGTCCCACATGCATGTATCGTATAGGAGCTGGTGGCAGAGTTGGTCGCCCTTCGTATCTTTCCCTGGTTGCCCTGGGAGATGGGCAAAAACAACAACTACACAGAGTTATTATATATGTGGGCGCGACAAATGAACGCCGTTTTGGAGGCTTTGCCCGCCTCGGACGAGCGAGCGCCCCTCCATATCGACGGTGCCGGTGATCTCACTGACATCTGGTTTCAGATGTTTCCCGAAGCCAGATCACAAGTGAAAGCCCATGTACGATCGGGACAGATCCGTTTGGGTCCGTGGTACACTCCCCCGCTCCTCCCCTTTGTCTCAGACGAAAGCCTGGTGCGCAATCTGCTTCTCGGCAAGTCACGCTCGATCGCTCTCGGAGGCGATCCCAGAGTATGCATTCTGCCGCCGTCCCCGTTTTACAGCAGCCAGCTGCCCCAGATCCTGCGTGGTTTCGGTCTTAGAGCCGCCTGTGTTCCCTCAACACATTTTGACGCGCGTCATTGGCACAGTATGGACGGAAGTGCAATCCTTCTCGTTCATATGCCCTCTGTTACTCATCTCTCCGAGGCCGCATCCCTTGCCGGTCAGGTCCCTTGTCTGTTTTTCGACGGCCCCTTCACTTCCGCTCCAAGCCTCGACATGGTTCCCGCTGTCTTAGCTGAGGAGAGCTTACCGTGTGCTGACAACGTCGCTCCGACGTGGGGCGAAATAAGCACAGCGGACTATGAGGAGATTGACGGGCCTTCCCAGACACCCGGACGTTGTGCTCTTTGCCCTGATCTGAACCTGATCTGTTGGCAGGCCGCCGCAGCATTGGAGCGCTGGGCCGAGCCATGGGCCACTGCGGCTTGGCTGTTCGGCAAGGCCTATCCCGGCCGCTTCTTGGAGCGGGCTTGGATCAGTCTTCTGCAGAATCAAAGGGGCAACACCGGAACTGAGAGTGCGCTCTGCCGTCACATGCGGGTGCAGGCGGAATCCAGCAAAGACTTGGCTGAGCTGATTACCCGCACTCATCTGGCTGCCGTCGTGGAAACCCCCGGTGAGAAACCGGACACCACCCGTAGCACCGCCGATGATGAGTCGGTATCCTTGTGGGTGGTAAACCCGCTGAACTGGGCTCGCAGTGAAGTCGTGACAGCTCGGATAGAGCTGAACACACGATGTTCTTCCCTGTGTCTAAGCTCTGACACGGGCCAAAGTGTGCCATATCAGCTGCACCGCGTGGAGAGCAGCTCCAAGCCGGGCCTACGTCAGTTTACCATCTCTTTTCCAACTCCCGAGCTACCGCCGTGGGGCTTTCGGCGTCTCGAGGCTGTAGCCTCCGCAACCCGCCCCTACTTTATGGGTGAGTCACTGGCCGCGGGTAACATGCTGGAGAACGGTCTGCTGCGCGTCGGGGTAAAAGCCAACGGTGCACTGCGCATCGAGGATAAGCGATCAGGCCTGAGCTTCGATAATTGCAATGTCTTCGAGGCCGGTGGCGATCCTGGAGCACTGCCGCCTCATGAAGCGTCAACACACGATCGCATCGTCACCACCTATGCCACTCCTGCACAGGTTTCAATCATCGAAAACGGTGTTTTCTCCGCCACCATCCAGGTGCAACACAACTTCGATTTCTCCCCTGATGAGCCCCGCTCTTTCTCTGACAAGCACTTCACAGGGGAGATCACATCGTTCATAACCTTGCGGCGCGATCTCCCTCGAGTTGACATCCATACCCAGGTTGCCTGTGGTTCCCCGGCCCACCGATTGCGGGTTCTGTTCTCGGCGAATATCGCCGATGGCCGGTACCGGGTGGCCCAGCCCTTTGACGTGGTCGAGCGCAAGCACGGAAGATGCCCGGGAACGCCTTCTCACATGCTCACGGGAGGATTCATAGATGTCAGCGGCCAAAACCGCGGACTTATGGTAGTCGGGCGCGGAATCTATGAGTACGAGGTCAAACCCACACCCGCCGGGACTATCGCGATGACTCTGATGAAGAGCGCAGCACCGGTACGGGAGTTTGACTACGCGCTAATCCCCCATACGGGGGATTGGAGGAAAGCTTTCCGGACCGCCTGGGAGTTTTGCGCCACGCCTCGCTCCTTTTCCTCTCATGAGCTCGGTGATCATGAAGGCGGTCTTTCGAGTTTCAGCATTGCAGGACTGGAGCCGGCCCCGCTTCTTGTCACCGCCATCAAGCGCAGTGAAGACGGACAGGCAGTGATTGTCCGAGCATATAACCCCACGGATGAGACTGTCGAAGGCAGACTGACAACAGGTTGGCCAGTGGCAAGTGCCCATCTGGCCAACCTTGATGAGTCGCTTCTGCGCCCTCTGAGCTGTCATGACTCCGGGCACATAACCGTTCGCCTTGATCCTCACTCCATCATCACGTTGCGTCTTGAGCCAAGGCATCAAACACATCTACCAGACCCGGATAGATCCTGGTAAAGGCCTCGTGCGCCTTGTTGTACGCGCCGGCCAGTTCAGGATTGGGAGTGACAACCCGCTCTTCGAGCTTTACAGCCTCAAGGGCGGCTCGTACGTCTTTATGGAGTCCAGCGGCCACGGCTCCGAGGATCGCTGCCCCCAGTGTAGTAGCCTCATCGGTCAACGGTACATGCATGGGGCGTTGAGCCACATCAGCCTTGGCTTGCATCCACATATCGTTGCGCGTCCCGCCTCCGATCACCACTACGGAATCGCCCTTGATGGAACTGAGATGCTCCATACGCGAAAGACTCGAGAATGACTCGTGAGCCAAGCCTTCAACTGCCGAACGCAACAGATGCGCTCGACGATGATGAGGTTGCAGCCCGACCCACGCCCCGCGCGCTGATTCATTGGTCGGACACACTGAGCCGAGAAGATGAGGCAGAAACAGAAGACCGTCACTGCCTGCCGGAGCCTTGGCGGCTTCCTCCATCAAGAGGCTGTATAACCTTCCCCTGTCTCCGGCGGCGCGCTCAGCCTCGGCCTCACCCAGGGTCTCGCAAAGCCACTCCACCGTACCTCCGGCCGACTGCATGACGGCGATAAAATAGTACCGATCGGGAGCCGTATGGCATCCCAAAGCAAAACCCGACTCCATGAGTTCGGGGCTCAACACGGGCCGGTCCAAAGTGAGCAGTATGGCCTCTGCCGTGCCCAGCGAGTCAAGACATTGTCCCGGTTCACAGACTCCCACGGCCAAGGCTCCGCATATGTGATCGTGCCCTCCCGTCGCCACCACGGTACGGTCCGTAAGACCCGTCTCCGCCTGCGCCTGCTTGTGAACCACTCCAAGTTTGGTTCCGGAAGGAGCCAACTCAGGCATCAGGGCGGCGGGAAGATCCGCCAGAGAGAGCAGACTCTCTGACCAACGGCGCCGGCGGATATCAAAAGCCATCGTGCGCGAAGCCAGTGAGTAATCCATGACGGCCTCACCGCACAGGCGAAAGGCCACATAATCGGCGATACACAGCCAACGCCGTGCCCGGGCGTAGAGCTCGGGCTGAGCCTCTTTGATCCACATCATCTTGTTGATGCTGGCTATGTACTGCGGTGGAAAACCCGTCACCTCATACACGGTTTGACTGCCCACCTGATCAGTCCAATAGCGGTTGATGTCTTGTGTACGGGGATCAAACCAAGCGATGGCAGGTCCCAGTGCCTGACCGGCTTCATCAAGGAACAGTCCGCTTTCACCTACACTCGTCACCGCTACTGAAGCGATAGACTCAGGTGATTCATTGCGCTCTGCCAGCTGGCTCAAGACCTCGCGAATGCCCGTACAAACGGCACTCCATATGGCATTCGGATCATAGACCGCCCAGCCACCGGGCTGTCGTTCGGTGCGTGCGGGGCACGACCACCGAGCCGCCGCCACTCCATTTGGGTTGTAGGCCACGACCTTCCAGTTGGTCGTTCCAATATCAATGCCGAGCATATACATCAGGAATTCCCCCACCCTTTGTGGCCCTCATGGACCCGAAATCGCTCTACCGTTAGAGTACATCCCATGCCAAACCTTCACTTGAGCAGATCACGCATCACACGCGCAAAGGCAGGCAAGGCAACCTCAGGCTCCGCAAGTTCGGGATGCCAACGCTTCTCCCACTCAAAACTCAACCAGCCCTGATACGAGACTGATCGAAGCAACTCTACAACTTCACCCAACGGTACATCCCCTTCGCCGGGCAAACAGTAACGAAATGAATCTTCCGTAGCGATGGAGTCCTTGATATGCACATGCACTACGTACTTCCCGAGGGTGGCGAAAGTGTCGGCAACCGCCTCGCCGCAGAAACGATAGGGATGATGAACATCCCACAGTACACCGACATAGGGGTTATCGACCCGCTCCAGCACATCAAAAAGATCTTCAGAGCGCGCAAAATCCCCATGAGTCTCAATGAGTATGCGCACCCCTTGAGGGGCGGCATACTCAGCCAACTCACGGAGAGCCGTTGCTATCTGCAGTAGTGTCTGCTCCTTGTCTGCCGGGTCGGGAATCCTGTCGCCGAACACTCGCACATAGCGAACACGCAGACGCGCCGCCAAATCCACATAGGCCTTAGCCTCTTGTATATTCTCACTCACATTGGAAGCATGGAAACAACTGGAGGCACCCAGACAAGCGACGCTCAACCCCCGCTTAGCCAGATCGGCCTTGGTCCCACCGATGTTGTGAGGCAGAAAAGGCTCTGCCCTCGGCAAATACATCTCATCTTGGATGCCGCGGAGCTCCAGGCCATCGTATCCCATGCGCGGCGCAGCTTCCACCACGCGTTTCCAAGGCCAATCAGGGCATCCAAGGGTCGAGAAACAGAGCTTCATGTATGAGTACCTCCCCCCTCGACGATCCTGTTGTTGCTGTCGACATGCACTATCCGCATGCGGTGTGACTGGATCTCCTCGGGACTCAACATCCCATAGGACATGATGATCACCAGATCGCCGACTTGGACCAATCGAGCGGCGGCGCCATTCAGACAGATATCACCGCGCCCCGCAGGCCCCGGAATGACGTAGGTCTCAAAACGCTCTCCGTTTGTAACGTTAACCACCTGCACCCACTCTTCCGGCAGGATGTCCGCCGCGGCAAGCAGTTCTTCATCGATGGTGATACTGCCCACGTAATTCAGGTTGGCATCGGTCACCGTAGCTCGATGAATCTTCGATTTACACATCAGGCGTAGCACAGTCTGTTCACCTCACGGGCAACGAAAAAGCATGTTATCGATCAGGCGAGCCTCTCCGAAGTAAGCGGCCACGACCAAGAGAACGTCGCCCTGAATGTCCGCCACTGGCTGCATCGTGTCAGGGTCAACTACGTCAGCGTAGTCCAACCTGGCCCGCGGCTCCGCCTCGATGGTGGACCGTAGATAAGAGCGAATGGCACCCGGTTGGCGCTCACCCTGCTCAAGTAACGACACTGCGCCCTGCAGACTCCTGTACAAGACCAAAGCCGCCTGCCGATCCTGTTGAGACAAGTAACGGTTACGAGAACTCATCGCCAAACCGTCGGGTTCGCGGAATGTCGGTACCACCGCAACGGACAGCGGAAAATTGAGATCACTGACCATGCGCTTGATGACAGCTGCTTGCTGAGCATCCTTTTGCCCAAAGTAGGCCACATCGGGCAAGACGATGTTGAACAGCTTGGTCACCACCGTGGCCACTCCCCGGAAATGCCCGGGCCGCGAAGCGCCGCAGAGCGTGTCTGTGATCTTCTCCACTGCCACAGAGGTCAATGAAGGAGACGGATACATCTCCTGAACCTCTGGAGCAAATACCAGATCGGCACCCTTTTCTTCGCAATAGGCAGCATCGCGCTGTAATGAACGGGGATACTTGTCGTAATCCTCGGTAGGCCCGAATTGGAGCGGATTTACGAAGATGCTCACCACGACATAGCCACACTCGCGCCGAGCGGCCTCGATCAGGCTGCCGTGTCCCTCGTGAAGAGCGCCCATCGTCGGAACCAAACCCACCTTAAGCCCTCGTCGTCGGGCATCAGCTACTGCATCGCGAACAGCATCTATCGTGTGTACGAGCTGCACCACTACTTCTCCTCCGTCTTCTCTAAAGGACCGTAGGAATGATCAAAGTCGGGAAACGTGCCCTCGCGTACCTCTCTGCAATACTCGGCCACGGCCCGTCGGATTTCCTCACCCAGATTTGCAAACCGCTTTACAAACTTGGGCTTAAAGTCTTCAAACATACCCAAAGCATCATAGCAGACCAATACCTGTCCGTCACACGATGGGCCTGCCCCAATGCCGATGGTCGGGATCCGCAATTTGCTCGTCACTTCAGCGGCGACATCCACCGGAACGCTTTCCAAGACTAGGCTGAAAACCCCGGCATCTTCCAGAGCCAAGGCATCCTCAAGAAGGGCTGCCGCGGCCTCCCGGCTCTTGGCCTGAACCCTGTAGCCACCAAACTGATGGACTGATTGCGGCGTCAATCCCAAATGCCCCATCACGGGGATACCGATCTGCACCATATGTCTCACTGCCGGCAACACCATCTGTCCGCCTTCAATCTTAACCGCGTCGGCCCCCCCCTCTTTCAAGATGCGCCCCGCGTTCCTGACTGCCTCCAGCGGGTCCACCTGAAAAGAGAGAAAGGGCAGGTCGGCAACGACCAACGCCCTGCGAACGCCGCGGCAGACGGCTCGGGTGTGATGCAACATCTCTTCCATGGTTACCGGAAGAGTCGTGGAATAGCCCAGATGCACGTTACCCACTGAATCACCGACGAGGATTACATCTACACCGGCGGCATCGATCAGGCGTGCCATCGTATAGTCATAGGCAGTCAACATCGTTATTCGCTCGCCGCGAGCCTTCATGGCCAGGAAATCGGGAACCCGAACTTTGCGTGTTGCTGCATCCATTTCCATCACCCGTCTTTTGTTGGTTTCGCTTCAAAGCAGTGCGGCTATAGCGGCCAGCTCCTTCTCACCGGCACTTCCTTTTCTCTTGGCCAGATGAACGGTTCTTTGTCCCAAAAGACAGTAGATCTCCTTCAACTCTGGGTTCTCATCCAGAATACGTAAATGACTGACCACCGTCGTGGCATCGCCCCGTTCGATCGGCCCGGTCAGCGCCCTCGGGATACCCTGCTCTTCAACATTGGCCAGAGTACCCTTCGCCAGCGGCAGCAACGCTGCGACGGCATCCTCGCGCGGCAGACCTGCCTTCACGAACAAATCACAACCTACATCCATCAGGGCCACAAGATAGTTGCTAACCATCACTGCGGCGGCATGGTATGCCGCCTTGCCGCCGGGAGCGATATGCAGAGCACGCCCATCCAGTGCCTGAACGAGCTCCTCACCCACAATAAGTCCCCGGCGGCAACCTTCCAGACCAAAAAAGGATCCTAGCAGGCTTTCAGCACCGGATACGGTGTCTGCGACGCTCTGCATCGGGTGCAGCGAAAGGACTGCAGCACCCCGATCCGCCGCAGCCCTCAACACCCTCAGGCTCAAAGCCCCGCTGCAATGAACAACCGTATGCCTCGGCTCCCATAGACCACGGACCGCAACGTCATTGCACACCTGTTCTATGGCACCGTCGGGTACTGTCAAAAACACAATATCAGCCGCTGCGGCCTCGCCCACATCAGTGGAACCCCGTCCTGCCCCCACTCTCAAGACGGTCTCTTTCGCACCGGCCAACGTTCGTCGGACAAGTACATCAACTTCATAGCCACGCGCGCTCAAAGCGCGAGCCAGACTGGAACCGACCCGTCCCGCTCCTATGAAACTGACGCTCGTGCCCACCTGAGCACCTCCAAACCGACTGTGGGGAGACTCAGGCTGATTATACCATATGCAGAGTTTTCGCGGCCCATATAGGAAAAGCGCCGACCCGCAGGTCGGCGCTTCCCAAAAAACTCAGTCGACCAAGCCCGTGCGCTCGATGGACTCCACGAAGTGACGCTGGAAGAACAGGTACAAGATCAGCGGCGGTACCACTACCAAGAGGCACGCTGCCATGATGAGCGGCTCGTTGAAGAACTCACCTGCTTGCCCACCCGTAACTTCATTCAGCGAAGACTGCAGAATCGACAAGCGCAGTGGCACGGTGAAGTTCTGCGGCTTCATCAGATACATCATGGGCTCGTAGAAGTCATTCCAGTGCCAAACCAGCGAGAACAGGAACGTTACTACCAGCGCCGGCTTCGACAACGGAAGCATGATCCTGAAGAAGGTACGCAACGCACCACAACCATCCACGCGGGCCGCATCCTCAAGCTCCCACGGCTGGCGCCGGAAGAACTGGCGGAAGATGATCACAAACAGCGGGCCTCGCAGACCTGCGGCAAAGAAAGTTGGGACCGTGAAAGGATAGTACGTATCGATCCATCCCAGCTTCCGATACAAGATGAACAGCGGCACAATAATCGTCTGCGGCGGTACGATGAACGTGAAGATCACGAGCAAGAACAGGAACTCACGTCCCGGGAACTTGATGCGTCCAAAACCGTATCCGGCCATCGAACACGACACCAACTGCCCCACTGCCGCCACCAGAGCGATGACCAAGCTGTTCTTCAAGGCCACCTTGTAATTCATGCCCAAAAACGCCAGCTGGAAGTTGTCCCAGTTCAGTGTCCTGGGAACCCAGTATACAGCCGGGTCTACAAAGTCTTCGATGCTCATAAAGGCCGTCGAGACCATGTACAACACCGGATACAGGAACGTAAACGCGATGTTAAAGAGAATCAGGTACATCAACAGTTGGAAGAAGAGATTCTCCGTACGCCGACGGTAGATTAGAAACCAGGGAGCGCCAACTGTCTTGGCTCTCAGGTTCTCCAGTACTTTCGCCATTACACGTGCCTCCTCAGTCGGACTACGGCACTACGCCATTCTTAGGAACTAGTCACGCTCGCCAGCGTAAAACACCCAACGCCTCGAAGACAGAACCACCGCCAAGATAATGACGAAAATGACCAAGAAGTACACCCACCCGGCTGCAGCAGCGTAGCCCAATCGAAATTGGCCGGTGAAAGCGTAGTTTCTGATCAGGTCCAACATCGGGTTGAACCGGTCCGTAAACGAGTCGACGATTGAGTAAATCACGTTAACCAGCAGAATCGGAGACAGCATGGGCAGGGTGATCTTCCAAAACAGCTCCCAGTCTGTAGCTCCGTCACACCGGGCCGCCTCATACAGACTGCCCGAGATGCCCTGCAAACCGGCCAGGTAAAGCAGAATCTGGATTCCGGACGACCACAACACCAGTACAATCCGATTCAGCAGGTCGTTGACGATCTGAGCCGCGGGGCCCAGATACATGTAGATGAGCCCCGGCACGTCGATCATCGCCATCGTCTGCGACTGGCTCGCCAGTCTTCCCGCTCCTTGCGCGAACAACTGCTGAACAACCAAACCCGATGCGATCACTACCGGCAAGAAGAACACGCCGCGGAAGAAGGCTCGCCCTATCAGGTCCTGGTTCGTCAAAAACGCCGTAAACAACGCGAACACGAGGATAACCGGAACGTTCACGGACATATCTCGAACCGCACGAATCAACGTAGGAACGAAACGCTCGTCAATCGTAAACGCCTCGACGTAGTTCTGGAAACCCACCCACTTCAGTGAGAAACCGGCCATCATATCAACCGTATTGAAGCTGATCCAAAACGAGTCGATGAACGGCTTAGCCATGAAGAGTAGGAATCCGACGAACCACGGAGCGATGAACACAAAACCAGTTAACGCTCGACGCTGATTCAGAGTAAGCTTCACAGGCTGTGCTCCCCTTTCAGAATTACATAATCGAGCGCGGGAACCGTCACTGAGTCTACCTCATAGGGATGATCATTGTAGTTCACAATGACTCTAGTACCGTCTTCGTACCCCGTTTCAAATACGTTCGTCGCGATCTGGCCGTGGTCGACGATGGCCAACCGCTGCAGCATCCCCATTCCGACATTGATGGCCTCGAACTCTTCCTTCACAGTGTCGAGCCAGGTGTCGAACTGCGAACTGAAGACCATGGCGTACTCCGTGTCACGCAGCAAGGCGGAGTCCTCGTACGTCAACTCGAAGATGGGCAACATACCGTACTCCACCATGCGCAAGAACTCCTTGCGGGGGTCGTTGCGCAAATTGCTGGGATATCCGTACACCGGAACGAGACCGTGCACCACAATCTGGTAGAAGGGAATGGAGTGATCGACGAAGACGTGGGTGCTTTCATCGATCGGGGCGTTGGTCACCTTATCTGCCACTGCCAGGAAGAAGGCATTGCCGCCCTGCACAGCGACCCGACCCATCAGTCTTCTCGCCAGCGCGGCGATATTCAACCATGCCGCAGCTGTATCAGCCCGTTCGGCGCGAGCTGTATCGTTGCGGTCGTAAATAAGCATTTCCCCAATCGCTTTCAGGTCCAGACCCGCAACCCCAAGTTCAGCCAATTTCGGGATCGATTCACGTCCGAATTTATTGTATGCCACGATCGGCGAGATCAAGAAGCGCCTACCGGAGTGCACCGGAGTCTTGGCGGCTGTACGAACGACATCGTTCCGAGCCGAGAAACCACCGTTGCTCTGATTGGCATCCAGGAAGTTGTCCTCCAAGAAGACGTCTACGCCGCGTTCGCTCGCCCACTGTGCGAACTGCTGCAAGCCCGTGGCTCCACCTAGAGCGCTCTCTGGCGGCCAGTGTCGCGGTACGATACCGTCTACACCTCTCTCCGTCCAGCCGACCAATGTCACGTCCATGTTGCTTACCCCGACTTGCTCGAGTCTCTCCACGATTTCACGTGCCTGCTCGAAAGTCGTCATCGTGATGAGCTCGTCGAGGATAAGACCGCCCTTCGTTACCGCCTGTGTGAGGCGAACGTGTATCGGGGCTACGTCATCTTTCAGGCCCAGACGGCCAACGATGTTGTACTTCTCTCTCAAGTAGTCTCTGTAGGTGTTCGCCATACCTACGTAGTTGGCGTCCTCGCCCGTCAACAGATACCAGCGCACCGCACGATCAGTCGCGATACGCTGACCCTCCATGGTCTGCACCCGACGCGTCCGAGACAACAAGGCAGAGTACTCCTTGCGGATCTCGAACTCCGCCCCTGCTCGGTAGAGATCAACGATGTATCCGCTAGGGGCAGCGTTGATCTTTACGTCGAAGTCACCTTCGGTAACCAGACCCAAGAAGGCCTGTGAGCCGTTGACCAGTCCGAAATAGGGCCCAAACACCTGGCGTCGAGCCTGGTTGTAGGCGATGAAGTAGTCACGCATGCCATAGAAACGTACCTCATCCGGGCCGTAAGCAAACTCCTGAAACTGTCGGGCATAGCGCGGGTGGTCCTTCTTGAAGTAGGTAACGGCACCCGAGCTGTCCGGGATGACCATGTAACCGGTGTCGTCGTCGGTCGCCGCCCCGAAGAACGGTACCAGTTCTATCGTTACCAGCGCGTAGGTGGAGGTCTCCAACAGGAGATCATCGGGAATCCGCGCCTCCAAGTAGTTCTCACCCAGCCGGTACTCCACGGGAATCTGAAACCCTAAGGCCTGCATGTGGAAGACCGCACGCACACCTCGAGGAATCGGCTCGTACGTCACAATCGCCTGCTGGTCAATGTTGTTTGTCGTCTTCTTGTTGCGCTTTTTGTCATCCGTATACTGAATGATGACCTGGGAGCGCATATGCTTCTCCCACAGTTGTCCGACCGACATCTGCATCTGATCCAGATCCGGATTCGTACGCCATATGGCCTCCGTCTCTTTATCACGAACGAGCAGTTGCGCTTGTTCCGCATCCAAGAACAACTCAAGATTGCGGTTCTCCGCCACCAAGCTGAAGCCAATAGGAATCCCGTCGGGAGCCACCGTCGGCTCTTCCTCTTCCTCCTCTTCTTCAGCTCCGAAGAAACCGCCAAACAGGTTGCCAAACCCGAAGCCTTGCGCACCTGCCAAGGGTGCCAGGGCAAGAAATGCAATCATCACCAACCCACATACAACAAGCCACCTACTGTGTCTCATAAACACGGCCTCCTCAGCGCAAGTCGACAGCGATAGTCTCGGCCTCCATGCCTACGCTCGGATGGCAATTTCAATCACCATCTCCTGGATGAACGTCACTAACTGATCGGTTAACACCCACATTAACCCCAGCACACCCACGATGATAAACATGCCGAAGACAGACAGGATCGTCGTCGTGGCTGTGACTCGGAAGTTGAAGTTATGGATGTGCCTGACTGAGAGGATTACGAGGGCCAAACTCCAGTACACGGCAATGTTGAAGAAGAAGTCGATATAACTCTTCTCCGACCGTGTCAGAATGTGCGTCAACAGAGTCAGCGGCCAGGTAAATAGCAGGTACGGCCCCATGCTATAGGCAGCGGACATCATCACATCACGGAAAAAGCCTTCGCCCTCAAAAATGGCCCCAACGCCGTAGTTGGCCACACCCCAGACAATCCACACACCGAAGATTCGGGCGATCTCCAGGAAAAGGCTCACGTC
>JBMNSS010000051.1:0-16342 GCA_050945315.1 Limnochordia bacterium
CCTTCGGCTTCCTCCAGACGGTCTGTTGCCAGGCCCGCCCTTGCCTACGGGTTCCCTTCCCGCTGGTTGAGTGGTGAGGGCTTCTTTCAGCCCTCCGGCTCGGCAGACATGCCGGGCGCACGAAAAAGCGTTGGCGGCCTCTGGATCAGGGCCGCCAACGCACCCACTTTGTTCTCACAGGTATTCAGGTATTACAGAAAGAACTTCAATCCATGCACGCGCGTTCCGGCATAGCGATCAGGATAGCGAGGATCCGGAATGTTCTCCGGTACAGGCTCAGCAATCGTCAAGTTGAAGGTGCCCTTGCGCGTCTCAACCAACAGTTGATGATTCCCCTCAACCAAATCGATTGGTATTACATCATTTGGCATCACATGCTGCCGGTTCACACCGCGGAAGTCGTAGACCAACTCACCGTCTATCCAAACCCGCATCGGCGTGCTGGAGCCCACCCGCAGCTCCGCCTTCTGGTTCCTGGGAGCGTAAAAGTGCGTGAAGGCATAGTAGTAACGCCCGGATTGACCCGGAAAAGCCTTACTGATGTCGATGAAGTCGTCGGAGGCATACAGCGGCTCGCTCCAACCGCCTTGCCCGGGTGTAGGCACCGCGTCCGGGTCCATCGGCTCTGAAGCTAGGTTAACCGTCCAAAAACGTACGCTCTGGCCCTCTTTGGAACGTCCCAACCAGGTTTGGTGCACGATATTCTTCTGAAACAGATAACCTGCCGACTCCAGGCTCTCACCAACGATGTCGATGCGTTCGAGATCGTTGATACCCATCCCGCAAAGCGCAGCCATGGTGACATGCGATATATCATCGGGGTTGAACCCCATCAGACGGGCGCAGACGGTATCGACGGCGACGGTGTCACGTCCGGCGACGATCATGTTGCGATACAAAGGAGAACCGTTGGCCCTCGTATAGGCTCGCTCCAGGGCCGTGACCGCATCTACCACCACATAATCGATATCAGCCACGCGGGCCATGTCTACGATTGTCTTGTCCATGACGGCGGGATTGTGATCGAGACCGTTTTTCGCCCATCCGTAGCGCGCTCCGGGTGCCACCCCGATGTTATTCTTCAGACTTACCGTGATTCGGGTACCGTGAATCTTCATGACCGGCACGGAGATGATCTTATCCGCCTCGGTTACCAGCCGATGCGTCCAGTACGTATCTTGATACCACCCACCCCCGGGCAGGTGCGCCAAGACCGTATCCGACAACGGTACGTTGAGATCGTCCAGACGTACCTTGAGCCCCGGCAAAGATGGATCGCGTTTCAACTCCTCCACCATCTCACGATAGCCGTTGGTATCCAATCCGTCCCGAATCTGGGCCCTGGTCACGGAATACTTGGCAGCCAGCTCAGGGTCTATCCACTCGCCCGAGCCGTCGGCCACAACGATTTCGGCATCCGGATTCGCCTCATAGACCAGCTTGACTACCGCTCGCACTACCCGATTGTCGGTGATGGAACCGCTTCCGGAAGGAGCATCCGTAACCCAGTTCGGCTTGATAAGCACGAGCTTATCGTCGGGTGAGATGACGCTTTTCATCCCGCCGGTCATCTCGACAGCCAAACGGACCATCTCTTCAATCTGTTCGGTAGTAATCCGGAAGCCGAGTCTGTCCGGATCCACCGGATTGGGTATCCCCTCCGTATTGGTGCGCACTACGGCGACCGTGGTTCTGTCCCACGGAGCCGGACGTTCCACTTCAGATACCTTATAAAAAAGCTGGTAGCCTTTCGTTGAGTTGTGGGCCACCGTCGAGTGCAGATCGAGTACAAACAGGACAACTAAAGCTATCAGGCCTAAATAACGCAGCCAACTTCGGCGTCTGATCGTTTGTCCCATCGTTTTGTCTCCCTCCTCCCAATCTGCTGGTCATTGAGTCTGTTTCGCCTGCAACAGCATCCCTTCCTTCACAGTCTTCTCGCGTTCGCTATTCTGAAAAAATGCTCAGATGCGCTATCCGACCCTTGATGGACGCAAAAGACATCGCAAGAACCTTTTTGCCGGGACAAAAATCCCGAAACCAAGTTGAGCTTCCCTGGGGACGGGCGTGAAGAAGCAGACCCACGGAAAAATGCGCCTCATCAATTCAGCGCTTTTGGCGGTTCGGAGGAAATAAATACCTGATGTTAAACGCCATGGTCGGCTGGGGCCCCTGGAATCTGCCGGCCATGATACGTAGCCCCCTTGACTTACGCTTGGCACCCTGGTTCGTGGTCGGCATGCATCCGCCCAAGGGCCCCATCAACCCCAATGGTCTGGCCATCTTGGCGACCAGCCCGAACAAAGAGGCAGCTTGGGCATTTGTCAAATTCCACACCCTGGATCCCGACGGCAACTGTCTGTTTGCCAATGCCGCCGGTTCCCTTCCCGGAACTCCGCAAGCCTATCGGCGCTGGCAAGAATCCACACAGACTCAAAAGCCCGGCCTGAATCCGTTTGCCTTCGTGCAGCAAGTGGCCGAACACGGTGCCATAATCGACATCCGAAAAGTCACGACTTTCAATGACATCAACGCCGTTATGATCCCGGCTGTGTCAGACGTGATCAACAACGCCAAATCGCCCACTTCAGCCATGGAAGCAGCGGCCCCGGTAGTTCAGACCCTTATTGACCAGAGCGCACACTGAGACATCCGTTATCGATTCCTTGGGGCTGTCCCGAACGAACCTTGAGGCAGCCCCTGTTTTCGTCTATTGGACCGATCGTAAGTCTCTGTAGAGTCTTCACTGAGCTCCATCTCAGCGTGGGTACTCCTGACACCGAAATACATGACTGGTTTTGGGACAGCCCCGACTCAGGTAATGACTGCCGTGCGTAGATCGATCAGATCGCTTCTCCGCGATTTACCTGAGATCCCCATAGCAGCATCCGTGCGTCTGTCTCAGAAGATTTGCCGTGGCTATGCACCCGCTTGTTTGTCGTCCGGAGACGAACAGCGGCTCAACTACCGCGCACCCCTGCTCCGTCGATGACATACCCGAGCACGCGCGATCCTGTCCGGTCATGGAGTCCGAAGCGCAGATCTCTTCGCAGGACACGGTCAGGGATCCACGGACATCCCCCGACAATTCTTTTAATTTAGCCGCATAGAGGAAACAAGGCACTGATTATTGAAAGACAAATATGTGGCGTATAGCATCACAGCCGGCCATAGTGTGTTTCTCATTCCAAGATCCCGACAAACCTGATAATCGTCAACCTTTTTGATGCCAAGATCACGAACAAAGCGCGTCGGGCGCCAGGCGATCTCGCCAGCTCACTTCAGGACGGCGAAAAAACAGAAAAGAAAGGACGTGTAGATTGTGAAGGCCACCAAGTTCACGCTTTTCCAGGTGATCACATGTACCCTAATCCTTGGCTTGACCCTTTCGACGCTAGCTCTTGCTGCCACAGGAGACGTGCAATTCGTTGTCTACTCCAGCGAAGACCGGGTGCCCATGTATCAGCAGAACTTCGATGCGTTTAAGGCCAAGACCGGTATCGGTGTCGAACACATGCAAGCCCCCGGGGGACAAGTGCAGAAGTGGGAACAGGTCATCACCCGTATCGCAGGCGGTGTATCGCCTGATGTGGTGGGAGCCGTCAGCGTTGAATTCGTCCAGTACGCTGCGAACGGTCTCATCCTGCCTGTCGATGATTTGATTCAAAGAGACAAAGCTGACACCAGATCAATAATTCCCATCTTGGTCAGTGCCCTGCAATGGCGCGGCAGGCAATACATGATGCCCTACGGAGCATCGGGCCTGCCCCTCGTCTACAATGTCCAGCTCTTTGACGAAGCGGGTGTCGCGCATCCGCCGGATGTCTGGGGCCGAGCCGAATGGAACTGGGAGACCTTTGTCGACACCTTGAGGAAACTGACAAAGAAGGGTGCCGACGGGAATATCACGCAGTACGGCTTGGGAGGTCCGCCCTGGGACAGTTGGATTACATTGCCCTATACGTGGGGCGGTGACTGGATCGACGCCGAGTTCAAGCGCTTTACGGGTACCTCGCCTGAGACTCTGGATGCCTTGCAAGCCATGCAAGATCTGCGCTGGAACTACCAGGTAATGGGCACAGGCGGCGGCCTGCTTGAAGGACGCGCGGCGATGGTCGGTTGGGGCACCTGGAACCTGGCGAGCATGATTCGCAGCCCCATGAACTTGCGGATGGCACCGTGGTTCGTTGTCGGTACGCATCCCCCCAAGGGCCCGATCAACCCGATGGGTCTTGCCATCTTGGCCACCAGTCAGAATAAGGAAGCCGCTTGGGAATTTGTGAAGTTCAGTACCCTGGATCCCGACGGGAACTACCTGTTTGCCAATGCTGCCGGTGCTCTTCCGGGAACCCCGCAGGCCTATCGGCGCTGGCAAGAGTCCATACAGGCTCAGAAGGCAGGCCTGAATCCCTTTGCCTTCGTACAGCAAGTGGCTGAACACGGAGGCGTAGTCAACATTCGAAAGGTCACGACCTTCAACGACATCAACGCCGTCATGGGTCCTGCTGTAACCTCTGTGATCAACAACGTGAAATCGCCCACCTTGGCGATGGAAGAAGTGGCTCCGGTAGTACAAGCCCTGATTGACCAGAGCGCGCACTGAGGATTAAGCATTCATCTATCGGGCTCTGCTTCTTGCAGAGCCCGATAAGCACTTCCGTCAACGCAAATCTGACGGAGTCTCTCCCTGCGACGCCTGAGCTGACTTCATCCGGGAGTGAAAGCAATGAGCAAATTCAGATCAGCGATTCTTTTTCTGTTGGTAGGCTTGCTTATGGTCGGTACTGGGATAGCCTACGGTAACAACGTGATCAACAATCCCAGTTTTGATTCGGACCTCCAAGGTTGGGGCGTATGGAAACCGCGAGGAAGCCCCGACGTCACGATAGACAATGAGGAATGGCACAGCAGCCCGGGTTCGTTGCGCATCACGGGCTTCACGGCTACCGATCGGGGCTCCGCCAACCAACGAGTCACCGTAGAAGGCGGAACCACCTACGTGTTTCGTGTCT
The DNA here is from genome assembly GCA_050945315.1 of Limnochordia bacterium. Classification (GTDB taxonomy): domain Bacteria; phylum Bacillota; class Limnochordia; order DTU080; family DTU080; genus DTU080. Next base: position 5,013 of record JBMNSS010000051.1, read on the forward strand.
GGATGAAAACGCAGGACGTTTCGCGCCAGGTAGCCTATGTGCGCATCCAGTTTAACGATGCGGATAACCCGTCACAAAAGACCCGTCAGCATCTTTATGTGGGCAGACTGAGCGGCACTAACGATTGGGCGTTGCTCGAAGAGAGCTTCCTGGTACCCGAAGGCACGGGAACCCTGACCATCGAGCCGTTTTTGGATTCCGCGCAGGGTACGGTTTGGTTTGATGATCTGGAACTGATTCCCGCCGAAAGTGAGCCGCTGACCCTGGTGGACCCCTCTGTCAGGATCCTCACATCCGGCGCCGTGGTTTTGAACTGGAAGATCCCCACGGCCTATGAACAAGCCAACGTGCGCTATCGCATCTACCGTTCGCCTATGCCGGATTTCTCAGTCAGCGGCCGCGCCCCGGTGGCCGTCATCGATCAGCCGGAGTTCATAGATCGGGACACAAAATCCGATCAGACCAATTATTATCGCATCCAGCCTTTTTACGTGAAACAAGGTAAAGAACAACTCGGTGATCTTTCTCCTGCCCTGGAGGCCCGAATTACATCCGCCACAACCGTAACATCCCCGCGGGCATTCTTTGCCGATTGGGAGGCGGGGCAAGCCAGACTCACCTGGGATCTGGGCAGCAGCCGGGCGCGCCAAGTGCGACTGGAGCGAAAAGGGCCTGACACCGATGATCAATGGCGTCTGTTGGCCATTGCCCCAGCATGGCAATCTGAGTATATCGACACGAATCTGCCCGATGATGCGCGAGAGAAAGTAACCTACAGCATCACCGTCCTGGGCCCAGACTGGGAGGAGACCACCCGTATGACAGCTCATGTGGAGGGGTTCTTGCCCACACTTCCTCGCCCGGTCTCGATAGAAGAACACCCTCGCCTGTTTATAACAAAACAAGAGATAGACAGACTAAACGAAGCAGCCCAGACCAATCCCGCTTACAGGCTGCTCATAAACAATGAAATCATCACGCCTGCGCGTATGGCGGCTGTCGCGGTCAACACAAGCGGGGTAACCCTGCCGGGGAAGAATGAGAACTCAGCGCACTCCTCTTTGGCACGTCAGGCGCGCTCCGCAGCCTTGGGTTACGCCTTTACGGGCGATTTGTCACAGGCTGAGGCCGCCAAGAAGATCCTGATGGCCTATGCCGCCAGCTATAAGGAGTATCCGCTTCTCAACAACTACGACGGACATGTAACCTATCAGACACTCAACGAATCCCCGTGGCTGATAGACATAGCCTGGGCCTACGATCTCATCTGGAACAGCGGTCTGCTGTCTGCTGAGGATCGACAGGCTATCGAAGATGATCTGCTCTGGGAAGGCGTCCGAGTGATCGATCGCTACGATAAGGGTCTGTCCAACTGGCAAGCCTGGCACAATGCGGGTATCGGTGCCGTAGCCTTCCTCCTCAATGATCAGAAGTGGATCGATGAGATCCTGACCGGATCACAAAGCTTTGTCGTTCATATTCGCGACGGCATCCGGGATGATGGCATCTGGTGGGAACAAGCCATCGGCTACCACAACTACACGCGCAGTGCCCTGACCTTCCTGGCGGAGATGGCCTATCGGCATGGTTATGACCTGTACAGCTTCCGCAGCCGAGGCAAGTCACTCAAGTTGATGTTCGACGGGCCCATCCACCACGCTTTCGCCGATGGTATGCATCCGGTTGTCGGCAACACCAGTTTCACCTCCAGGCTGAGCTTTGACTGGACCTATGGGCTGGGCGCTTTGCGTTACGGAGATCCAAGATACGCTGCCCTGTGGAAAGCCTCGATGAGCGGCGGAGGATCCATCCCTTCGTTGTTTTACATGCAAGCTCTGAATGAGCTTGATACAGGGACAATCAGCCACGGCACGGGGCGTTTTGCCCCCGCCGGCTTTGAAATGGCGGGAAGTACGCACCTTGCCGATACGGGTATGGTCGTCCTGCGCGGCGGCGATCTGGATGCGGCTCTCCTTTACAAACCCCATGGGACCACCATCGGGCACCAAGCGGCCGACAACTTGACCATCATGCTGGAAAGCAGGAGCGGACGCTGGCTGCCCGGTACGGGTAGCTTCGATTACAACCGCGATGAGCAAGGTACTTGGTATAAGCAGACGGTGGCCCGCAACGGTGTTGTCGTCGATGAACGCTCACAGTATCCACAAGGGGTTGACACGGCCATCTTCGCTTCAGACAGTGGTCGCTCCTCAGCAGGTTCGCTGCTCCACTTCGTGGCCTTACCCTCAGCGAGCATAGCTGTCGCCGCCACGGACAACGTCTATCCAGGGGTCAGCATGGAACGCACGGTCTTGCTCAGCGCACCCTATGTGATCGATCGTTACCGGGTCGAATCCGATGAGCGGCATCAGTATGACTGGGTGGCGCACTTCGATGCCCGTCCGGGTCTCATCAGTGTTGAGCAGCAAGGTCGGGAAAAGGCTTTGGGATCCCGCGCCGGATACCAACATATCACCGGAGTGGAAGGAGCGGAGACGGCTGACACCTGGTACGGCGTCTGGGAGAAAAACGACGACAAACTGCGCCTTTCCATGCTCGGCGGAGAAGATACAGAGGTGCTCAGAGCCTACGGATACGGATCGGGATTGTCCCCGCGCCCGTTGGTTATGGCTCGGCGCCATGGTACAAGTACCGAGTTCATAGCCGTCATGGAGTGCTACCGACAAGAGCCCAGCGTCTTTTCCGTGGAATCGTTCCGGCCGGAGAATGGAAGCGACGGCCTGCGACTGCTCCGCCAGGTGTCGGAGGATCTCATCGTGACTGACGAGCTTGTGTGGAGTACGCAAGATGAGACAGGAGATGAACCGATCGAGCTTGAAAAAGGAAGACGGGCCCTGGGTCGACTCGCTTTCTTCCGCTCGGGAACGGATGGCGAAACGGAATCGCTTCTGTTGCTCGACGGCACACTGGCCCAGACGGCTGAGTTGCGTGTCACGTCCGCCCTGCCTGCTGACCTGGTCGTAGAGAAACTGCCTCTCGGAGGCTATGCCGTGGCACACAACAGTGAAGCGGTACGGACTCTGACCGTGCACGGCGATGAGAGCGCATCGTGGCGTCTGTTTGAGTGGAGCAATGATGCTCTGGCTCCCTATGAGGAAGCCTATACCCGCGAGGCCGACGGCATCAGCTGGCAGGCGGAACCCGGAGTGATCTACTTGCTGAGCTCTGACGAACCCGCTCCTGAGTGCTTGGCCCGCTTCATCGTCAAGATCCAACCCTGAGGATTTGGAAAAGGAAATCGCGTTCCATGTCGAACAACACAAAGAAGTAAGACAAAGCGTCAAGACGCCTGGGAAAGTGAGGATCACAGTCTTGGATGAAGTACGTTTAGCCATTATTGGTGCCGGTGGTATCGCCCAGACCCATGCTCGGGGCATGGGACAAGTCAAAGGGGCACGGGTGACCGCGGTTGTTGACATTATTCGCAGCCGCGCCGAGGCTCTCGCTGAGAAGCTGAATGCCGAACACGTCTATGAAGATATCGACACCGCCCTTGAAGCCGGAGGCTTCGATGCCGTTGATATCTGTCTGCCGACCTACCTCCATGCTCCGGCCACCGTGGCCGCAGCCAAAAGAGGCTATCACGTGTTGTCCGAAAAGCCGATGGCGATGACCCTCGATCAAGCGGATTCCATGACCGCGGCAGCGCGTGAAAAAAACGTCGTGTTGATGATTGCCCAGTGCCGCCGCTTTGACAACTACTGGGGCGCCTTCCGCCAGGCCATACTGGACGGCGTGATCGGTCGACCCGTGTTGTGGCGCTCCATGGCCGCACGCTTGGGTCCGCATCAGCCTTGGTATCTGGAGCGTGACGAAGGCGGCGGTCCGTTGATTGACGGTGCCATCCACAACTATGACTTCGCCCGAGCCATCTTCGGCGAGGCGCGTACCGTCTATGCCGCCGGACAGGAGTTCGATGTAGATAAAACCGCTATCGACACCGGCAGCACCACCATCCGCTTCGCCAGCGGAGACGTCCTGGTCCTTTCGTGGTCGTGGGCCGTGCCGGAGAAGGTGACCAGCTCCTTCCAAGATGTCCTGGGTCCGGAAGGTGTGCTCTATTTGAGTCAGCCTCCTCATGCGCCCAAGCCGGAAGAAGTGCCACCGAACCACGGTTATCTCGTGGTACAGCGCAAGGGCGGCACCTTCGACTACATCTTCTATGAAAAGAACGACATGTATGCCGCTGAGATTCAGGCCTTTGTCGACGCCATCCGGGAAGGTCGTCCAAGCCCCTTGGATCCCGAAGATTCCAAACGCAGCTTGGCAATCGCCACGGCCGTATTGGAGTCAGCGGCGACCCGTCGACTCATCAGCCTCTAAGTCTGTGGATCACAAGCACATGTGTAGGGATATGCCCTGGCGGCATATCCCTACGCATGTTTGTTTTATCCACGCATTTTCCGTCCCACAGACGACTTCTTCCGGAGATGATATGCCATGAACGAGCTTTTTTCCGCCATGATAGATGCCCCGCGTGCCTACGGCATGATCCCCTTTTGGTTCTGGAACGACGCCCTTGACGAACAGGAGCTGGTGCGCCAGCTGCATGCCTTCCACGCGGCCGGCCTGGCAGGTGTGGCCATCCACGCCCGGGTCGGGCTATCCCCGGATGTCGGGTATTTGAGCGATACCTATTTTCGCTACGTACGCCTGGCAGTCGATACCTGCGCCCAGCTGGGGATGAAGGTTATCCTCTACGACGAAGGCAGCTATCCGTCCGGATCGGCCTGTGGGGCCGTGGTCCGCTCCAATCCGCAGTTCGCGGCTCGCGGACTTACGCTGACCAAACGGGAAATCGAAGGCCCTGTGCGCACTTACTGGCGGCCCTCGGTGGGGCGATCCCTTCTGAACCGCCTGCTGTGCGTAGTGCTGGCTCAGCAGACAAACGACGGCGTTGTTGATCCCGCGACTCTTCAACTGCTGGATGTTGAAGAGCCGGGACTGGTCCGCCTGGAGGTCAGTGAAGGCCGTTGGCTGGCCATGGCCGTCTATGATGTTCCAAGCGGGGGAACCATCCGCGGAGTCTTGCCCGAACACGAGGATAGCACTGCCACGGCACCTCCCGCCGGCGACATACTCAACCCTGAGGCGGTGGCCGCTTTTATCCGTTTGACCCATGACCAATACGCTCGGCACTTGGGCGAGCATCTGGGCAGCACAGTGATAGGCATGTTCACCGATGAACCCAATCCCCTGGGGCGCGGCGGACGGCGGGGGCTTTATCCCTACACACCCGGCCTTGAGGATTGGATGGCTTCCTATATGGGCGTGACTGATATTCGCCCTTGGCTGCCTGCTTTATGGCTTGACTACGGACCACAGACCTCCGCTTTCCGGGAGCGTTACGCGCTGGGCATCAAACAGCGGCTACGAGAGGTCTTCTACAAAGCCCAAGCGCACTGGTGCGAACAACACGGGCTGGCGCTCACGGGACATCCCAGTGACAGCAATGACATGACATCGCTGCATTCTTTCCATTGGCCGGGCCAGGATGTCGTGTGGCGCTGGGTAGCCCCCGGCAATGAGAGTCATTTGGTGGGAGAACACAGTGTCACCGCTAAGGCGGCGACGAGTGCGGCCCGGGCCAAAGGAGCCAAACGCATAGCGACCGAACTCCTGGGGGCCTACGGTTGGCGCGTTTCCCTCGATGAAGCCAAGTGGTTGATCGACTGGCATCTGGCGCGCGGCAATAATCTCTTTATCCCACACGCCTTCTTCTACTCGGTTTCCGACGGTCGCGCCTACGAAAGCGAGCCTGATCTGGGTCTACACAATACTTGGTGGCCCCACTTCGGACCGCTGGCCGAGTATACTCGCCGCATGTCATGGATACTGAGCGACGGTGAACACATCTGCCCCGTCGCCATCGCCGGATCGGGTTATGACCTTCCTTGGAGTGCCGCCAAAGCATTGTATGAAAACCAGATTGACTTCTTGTATCTGGATGAGGAGACACTTCTCTCCGCTACAATCACTTCCGAAGGCCTGCGTGCGGGCACTCAGACGTATAGAATCGTTATTGTGGACGGTAAGATCAGCCCCGAAGCCCGGGAGCGGCTACAGCAGTTTTCACGGCGGGGCGGTCAGGTAATCTACGCTGACGTGGAGACCGATCTTGTCGCTCGCATCCGCTCCGTCTTGCCCGCCGACATAAAAATGGATCTGAAGGCGGACGATTTGCGGGTGATGCATGTCCGCAAGGGAGAGCACCATCTGTACGCCTTGTTTAACGAAGGAGAAGACACGATCCAAGGCACTTTGGACGTAGGCTTGGTCGGTGCAGCTGAATGGTGGGATCCCTGGCGGCAATCCCGAAGCACGGCCCACGTCCTTAAAGGACACGAGCGCATGCAAGTGTCCGTCACGCTCGGTCGACGAGAAAGTCGTCTTCTGGTTGTCGATCCGTCGTCTTTGCCTCACCCGTCGCCTGCGGTCTCATCACAGCCGGAAAAAAGCGTAACACAGGTGCCCGCATCATCGTGGTCGGTCAGCGATCCTCGCGGAAATCCCGTGGACACCTTGACACTTGGAGACTGGACCGCACTCAGAGAGCTTGAGCGTTTCAGTGGCACTCTCATCTATCGAGCCACAGTGCATCTGCCGCGACGTCCTGATCGTCTGCAAATCGATCTCGGTCGGGTAGGCGAAGCTGCTGAGGTTACCGTCAACGGTACCGTGGCCGGACACAGCTTGTGGGCGCCTTACGTGATCGACACACCGGGCTCCCTGTGGCAGAGCGGCTCCAATGAGCTTCAGGTCGCGGTGACCAATTCGGCGGCCAACTACTATGAGGGCGCTTTGCTCCCCTCCGGCCTAATGGGACCCGTGCGTCTGCATCTGTTTGCGGCCAGCGTATATACTGAGTAGCGGTCATTCTGCGGGGGCGCAGCGATGACCGGCTGCACAGCCCCCTGTCGTCGTAGGTGATATGAACGGTGGGAAGGGACTTCCTGATCGGTTTTGCAACTGCTATGTCGGTCGTGTTCTTGGCGGCGGCACTCGTCATGGGTTTTTTGTGGTATCAGCAGACACTGCAGATTGTGCATGTCTCCTTGCCCGTCTCCGGATTGCCGCCGGCCTGGAACGGTGTCCGCATCGGATTGATATCAGACCTTCACATAGGCACCTACGTGAATGCTTCACGCCTCAAGGGTGTGGTGCGACGGCTCAATGCCCAAAATCCTGATTTTATCGTCATCGCCGGTGATACGGTCGATGTCAGAGTGACCGAATCGGCGGAGGCTGAACCGGCACTGCGGGCTCTGCAGGATCTGGAGGCCCCTTACGGCGTGTATCACATCTTCGGCAACCATGATACTCCCCGTGCTCATCTGTGGCGTCCCCTGCTTCAGCAGACAGGTATACGAATCCTCGAAAATGAACATGTAGCCCTGCAAAAAGAGGCTGACAAGCTGTATCTGGTCGGCTTAGCCGACGCGCTGTACGGTCGCATCGACCCAAGCCGCGCCTGGCAAGGGATACCCAAGGATGCTTGTGTAATCCTTGCCGTACACGAACCCGATGTAGCCGATGAGTTTACGGAGTGGCCCGTGGCGCTGCAGCTTTCAGGACACAGCCATGGCGGTCAGATTGTGCTACCCTTTAGACCGCCCCGCTATTTGCCTCCCTTAGGACGCAAGTATTATTCGGGCCTCTACACCACTGACGCAGGACACCCGGTCTATACAACCCGAGGTGTCGGTACTTCGCAGATACCTCTCCGGTTGCTCGCCCGTCCCGAGATCACGATCATCACCCTGCGAGACGGCAATACCCGCTAACCTATGTCATAGCAGGCCACCCAGCGCCGCCGTAAATGACATCGTATGCGCAGCTGAAGGGCCCCGGCGGGCTTAAACTCCAAGAAGGCGGAATGACTGCCCGGGCTGCGCGTCGACTCCAGAGCCGAGACGTTGTACTGCCTTATGTCTTGCCCGGCCACATGGTGCCGGCGCTCCCACGGACAGGCTCTGTTCCACACGAAATCACCGATGTGTGCATGTCCGTAGAGATGGCAGCGCACCGTGTCGGGCAGAGGCAGCAGGTGTGCGAGTACTGAACTGGCTCGTTGACCGCCCGGAAAGGCGTAATGACAGACAGTGATCACCGGCTGCGTCGAAGAGGCCATTTGCTGACGTACGGACTCCCAGAGTCTCCTCTCGACCGGATACCCTTCCGGCCACTCTCTGTCCGGCTTGTGGTGTGCGGCGATCCATTTGCCTTCCGGATCCCCTTGATCGCTGAAGAAAAAAACCTGATGCCCACACCAGTCTTCGGTGAAGTAGAAATCGCTCGGACTGCGCGTGGTGATCCAGCCCGGACGATCGCGCACCAGTTCATGTAACGGAAAGCGTCCCTCGCCACGACGACCACAGTAGTCTTTTTCATGATTGCCCATCACATAGCGCATCGGGACACCCAGTCGCTCATAGAGCTCCACAACGCTCTTGGCTGTCTCTTCCAGGCGCGGCAAGTCCGAGCCCTCAAGCACATCCCCCAGGCACCAACCTCCCACGAGCGGCAAATCCAGTTGCCGTACGTCCTCAATGGCCGGTAACAAGACTGAATATGCTTTCTCAGGGTCCCTAAGCTGCAGATCAGAACTTATCCACACAACACTCAACGATAGGCCCCCGCTTCCTGTTCCCTGGTATTGCCCAAGCTCTTCTACGGCTGATGTTTGAGACCTGCCCGTTTTTTCTTCCGCACGTATTGACAGGTGCTTCGCCGGCTACTACAATAGAAATCGTTAGCTGACTAATCAATTTGCGGGAGGGTTTTCTTGGCTCGTGAAGATGCACCGCTGGGTTTCCTGCTGAGTCTGGCTGTGCGCCTTTTTCATCAGCGCAGCCATGAGTTGATGGGCGACACGCTACATCCCAGACAGATGCCCATCATGTTCGCCCTGTGGCGCCATGACGGGCAAGCGCAAAAGGATCTGGCTCTCCGGCTCAACCTGGCTCCGGCCACGGTAACCGTAACCGTAACCAGGCTGGAGAAAGCCGGTATTGTGGAGCGGCGGAAAGACCCCGAGGACCAACGTGTCTCCCGAGTCTATCTGACTGAGCGTGGCCGCGACCTCCATGACACGGTCGTGGCCTGTCTGCGTGCTACGAACGATGAGTCCCTGACAGGCTTCACACCTGAGGAGACGGATCAACTGAAAGAGTATCTCTCTCGAATAATCGATAATCTGGAACGAGCCATGCGGCACCGGGTACGCAAGCCAGAGATCAATGTCGATGATGCTGGGAGTGAATAGACAACCATGGGAAAACTCTTGTCTTACCTTAAACCGTATTGGAAGGCAGCCGTGGCCGCCCCTCTGCTGATGATGGTAGAAGTCCTCATGGATTTGATGCAACCCACCTTGATGGCCATTGTTGTAGACCAGGGCGTTTTTTCCGGGGATATCGCTTTGATTATCCGGATGGGTGCCATGATGATCGGTGTGGCTTTGATAGGCGCCTTAGGCGGCATCGGCTGCACATACTTTTCGAGCCATGCCAGTGTCGGTTTTGCCACTGATCTGCGACAGGATCTCTTCGAGAAAGTCCAGTCGTATTCGTTCTCCAATATCGACGAGTTTGCTCCGGCGTCTTTGATCACCCGCCTGACGAACGACGTCACACAGGTGCAACAGCTCGTCCTGGCCATGATGCGCATGCTGGTGCGCTCACCGCTGACCTTTATCGGAGGCACCGTCATGGCCATCAGTATTAACCCCAGATTGGCTCTCGTCATCCTGGCTGCGTTGCCTGTTCTCACCATCGCTTTGTTCCTCCTGTTGAGTAAGGCCTTTCCGCTCTTCGCTGTGGTTCAGACCAAACTGGATCGTGTCAATGAAGTCATGCAAGAGAATCTCGCCGGGGTGCGTGTCATCAAAGCTTTCGTCCGAGCCCAGTACGAAAAAAGCCGCTTCGCCAAGGCGAATGAGGATCTGATGCAACACAGCGTAAAGGCCGGTCGCCTCATGGGCATCATGCATCCCATCATGATCCTGGTCATGAACTGCAGCATCGCCGCGGTCTTGTGGTTTGGTGGCAAACATGTGAACGCTGACCAGATGCAGGTCGGACAGGTAATGGCTTTTGTCACCTATATGAATCGCATTCTGTTCTCACTGACCATGGCCGCCTTCTTCCTGATGAACATCTCTCGCGCCAAAGCCTCCGCCGATCGTATCGCCGAGGTACTCGACACCGAAGTCGACATCACGGATAGGCCCGGTGCGTCGACGGAACCGATCAAGCGAGGGCGCGTCGAGTTCGAAAACGTCTCTTTCCGCTACAAAGGAGCCGGCGGCCCGCCGGTACTGAAGAACATCTCATTCACCGTCGAGCCCGGTGAGACCATCGCTATTCTCGGCTCCACAGGTTCAGGTAAGTCTACCCTGGTGCATCTGCTTCCCAGGTTCTACGACATCACCGACGGGCGAATCACCATCGACGGTGTCGACATCCGCGACATGTCTTTGGCCACGTTGAGAAACGGCATCGGTATGGTACTGCAGGAATCCCTTCTGTTCACCGGTACCATACGCGAGAACATCGCTTGGGGTGATGGTCAGGCCTCCGACGAAGAGATCATCGCCAGTGCCACGGCGGCCCAGGCTCATTCTTTCATCTCTTCTTTCCCGGAAGGCTACGACACCCTGGTCAGTCAAGGCGGGGTCAACCTCTCCGGCGGCCAAAAACAACGTTTGTCCATTGCCAGAGCGCTTCTTAAGAAGCCAAAGATCCTGATTCTCGATGACAGCACCAGTGCCATCGACATGGGTACCGAAGCGCGCCTACAGGCAGCTTTGAAAGAGCGCTTGGCAGATGCGACATGCTTCATCATCGCCCAACGCATCAGCTCAGTTCTTGATGCCGATCGCATCATCGTTCTTGACGACGGCCAGATTGTGGGCAACGGTCCACATGAAGAACTGATCAAGTCGTGCCGCGTCTATCAAGAGATTTACCATTCGCAGTTGGGGCGAGAGGAGGCCGTCTAGTATGGCAAAACGCAGTGACGACAAGCAAGTTACGTACGGTTCGGGCCAATATGGGTCCCAGACCCGTCCGACGGGAGGCTTCGGTCGTCCCGGACGCCCTGGCGGCCGAGGGGCTATGATGATGCCGAAAGAGAAAGCCAAGGACACCAGAGGAACACTGCTTCGCCTGTGGCGTTATCTCGGCAGGCAAAAGTGGCCCTTGTTACTGTCCTTTTTGCTGGTCCTCGGCAGCTCACTGGTCAGTCTGATCAGCCCCTACTTCATAGGTAGGGCCATTGACGCCATCGTGCCCGGCCCGGGAGCCGTA
>JBMNSS010000052.1:0-16305 GCA_050945315.1 Limnochordia bacterium
GAAAGCCGATATCGAAAGCCGATAGCGGGAGGAGCGCCGCATGAGGTCAGTCGGCAAGAAGGCGGTCCTGGTCATCAACTAATTGGTGTTGGCGGGTCCGATCGCTCAAGCCGGCGCGGTGATCACGTTTCGAACCTGGTGGGGCTATACCGGCACCCGCATTGAGCTGCTGAATGGCATGTTACGCCAGTTCGAGGAAGAGACGGGGATCGAGGTTAAACATGAATCCCCTGCGGCTCTTGCCAATTACCTGGAGAAGCTCGTGCTGGACACCGTGGAGGGTATGCAGACCGACGTCGTACTGGGCAGCAGTTTCTGGATCGCCGACATGATCGATGCCGGGCTCCTGCAGCCTTTGGACGGTTACTTGACGAGGACTCCGGGGTCGAAAGACGACGTATTCCCGGCCATATGGGACGGGGTGGTCTATCGGGGCCAGGTATGGGCTTTGCCGTTTGCCGGCGGACCGCATCGAGTCACCTTTCAGAACAAGGACATGTTCCTGACCCGGGGCCTGCAGACCGGCGAGGGCGTGGTGGCTTCGTGGGACGCTTTCCTAAGCCATGTTCTTCGGCTCACGCAAGATGCGAACGGCGACGGCGTGCCTGATGTCTTCGGGCTCGATAATGCCAACCGGATCTATGCCTCTTACTGGCCCAACGGCGTTGATCTTTTCAACGCTGATCGCAGCGACTTCGGCTTTTTGACTCCCCAGGCCATTGAAACGCTGAGTTCCATGATCGATTTGCAGGGGCGCGGAGTGGTAGGGGGCGATTTCGCCAAGGGTACGGCGGCCATGACCCTCACCACCGGGCCATGGGGCCTGCTGCCCTTCAGAGAGACGGTCCGTTTTGATCTGGCGATGAACCTGCCTCCGCAAAACACGGACACTCTCCGCACTCTGTCGAATCTGGATGTGCTGACTCTGGCCTCGACCAGCCGGCATCCGGAGGCGGCCCGAAAGCTGATCGAGTTCTTCCTGCGACCGGATATCCACGCCCGGTGGGCGGCAACGACGGGACTCCCGCCGGTGCGGCGCTCAGAAGTGAGTGCGAAGTATTCCGTACGAGGATCGCCCGGGACCCGCTGTTTGAACCCTTGGGCCGGATGTACGAGGCGGCGGTACCGTGGCCGCTATATCCTAACAGCAATGCCATTTGGAACATCCTGCGTGCCGCGGTGAGCAGTGTCTTTCGCGGCGAAGCACCAAGGACGGCTTTGGAGAACGCGCAACGACAAGCGCAGCAGTATCTCATAGAAGAGCAATAGGACGGAAGGGGCCGCCACGGGCCCCCTCTTCGCTTCGGGTGCAAGGATGTCACGAAAGCTCCGGATGGGATCGAAAACGAAATGGCTTTGGCCGCCCTCGGCGGTCGAAGCCATTTTAGCCCGGCCACCTCCCCATTATTGCTGAAAAAATCAAAACCGAATCAGTTTGTCTAAAGGACAAGGCTGCTGTGGCTGGAAAACAAAAGGCGTACGGGTCGGCCTTTCGCATGATCACAGAGACAACGCACTTCATGGTATCGGGGAGGAGTTTTGGTGAAGTCGTCTCGAAATCGTATCGTCTTGTTGATGTTCGTCTTCTTGTTGGCGGCTGTCAGTGTCGGTGAAGCAGCCGTCACGCTGCGCTGGCGTACCTGTTGTCGGCAAGAGGACCGCGTCGAGATGTTTCAACGCTGGGCACGGGCCTTCGAGAAGGAGAACCCGGGTATTACCATCGACTGGTATGACCCTCCGGGCGGACTCACCCAGGTAAAGGTGGAGATCGCCGGAGGCGTAGGGCCTGATGTGATGATGCAGGGGGCGGGTATCTACGGCATGCTGGATGTCTTGATGCCGCTCAGCCCCGTGGTGCAAAAGTATCCGGAGTTGCGCCGGGAGATCATACCCAGCGTGCTCGATCAGTTTACCTGGCAAGGTGAGATCTATGCCATTCCTTACGGGGCCAACGCCCATGCTCTGGTCTACAACAAGAGCCTCTTTGACAACGTCGGTGTAGGCTATCCGCGGCCTGACTGGACCTGGGATGATGCTTTGGCGGCGGGCCGTCGTCTGACGAGAGACGTCAGCGGTCGCGGCACCCCTGATGTTTGGGGTATCAATCTGACCGGCAGTGTGCTGCATGACATGCTGTTGACCTTCGGCGGACCGGTGTTGGGCGAAGACGGCCGCACGGTACGTGTGAACAACCCTGCCAACCTCGCCGCTTTGGAGTTCTTCGGTGAACTGATGAGCAAGGGCCTCGATGCCTACCCGCGCCCGGCCCCCAATGCGCTTCAGCAGTTTTTGGGCGGGCAGGTTGCCATGGTCGGCCAGGGTGTCTTTGCCGTGCCAAATCTCAGAAGCTCGGCCGAGTTCCCGTGGGACGTGGAGGTGTTCCCCGTCTTTGATGTGGCGGGAGTGCGCTACCGCAACGCCTTCACTTCGGCTGAAGGATGGTCTCTGTTGAGATCGACACAGCATCCGGAAGAAGCAGTCCTTTTCCTGCGCTTTTTGATGCGTCCGGAGAACTTGGCGCAAATGGGCGGAACGGGCATCATCATCCCGCCGTTTCGCGGACAGCCTTTGAGAGCCTTTTTGTCGCAACCGACACCCCCTGAGAACTTGACGGCCTTCATCGACAGTCTGGAAGAGGGCAAACGGCTCCATACTCTGTATCCCATGGCTTCCGCCTGGACGACGACCGCCAGTCAGCTGGTCAGACAGGTGCTCAACGGGACGGCTGTCGCCTCAGGGGTCCTGGAGCAGATCGAACGCCTCATGAACGCGGCGGTCAAGGAGTTCTATGCCCGTTGACGGTTGTGGTATGGCAGTCTGTTGCAGCCTTATGAAGGGAGGCCATCCAGTGAAGTCTGATTCCGTCTCGCCTTTTCTCACCTATGATCAGCTGGCCGAAAAGGCCGCGACGTGGGCTGATGCAGCTCCGGAGCTCATCCGCGTCTTTCCTGTCACTGCGACTGCCGCCGGTCGCAGTGTCCTGTGTGTTGAGATCGCCGCTGAGCGGGCGGCCAAGGATGTAAAACGTCGGCCTGGATTCTTGATCACGGCCAATATGCACGCCGTGGAACTGGCCGGGTCCAGGGTCTGCGTAGACTTGATCGATCACTTGATCGAAGTCCATTCTCGCGAGGCCGACATTGGGAGGCTCTTGCGGGAGAGGGTGCTATATGTCATTCCCCGCGTGGCCGTGGACGGTGCCGAGTACGTGCTGGCTACCTTAAACCGGGTGCGCAGCGTCCCTCCGCGCCGACGGGTGGCAAACAGGGTGTATGCCCAAGACATCGACGGTGACGGTCGCATCCTGTCCATGCGCGTTCAGGATAGGCGCGGTAATCTGAAGTTGTCTGAGCGGGATCCCCGCCTTCTCGTGCCGAAAGGTGAAGATGATACAGAAGGTCCGTTCTATAGGCTCTTTGTGGAAGGACTTGTACACGATTGGAGCGGGGAGAGCTTCGGTGATGTCGCCGGCGACATCGACTTCAACCGCAACTTCCCGGCCGGATGGCAGCCCGTGGCTTCGACCGTCTCTTCAGGGCCGTATCCTTTGTCGGAGCCGGAAACGCGGGGATTGGCTGAGTTTGTCTGCGCGCATCCCCACATATGGGGAGCGCTCGATCTTCACACCGGTAATCCGGCGGTCTTCTATCCGTCGGCGACGGTGGAGGGAGGCTCCGCACCGAAAGAGGACGCGGCTTTGATCGCTCGGCTGGCAAAAGAGGCGGGCACCGCTACGGGCTTTCCGGTCTTGAGCGGCTACCGCGAGATCACCTCGGGACGTCCGGACACGGGGCTGCCGGGAACGTTTATGAACTGGCTGTATGAGCACCGGGGGATTCCCGCTTTGCTCATCGAGTTGGGGTTGTTCTACAACTACCTCGGTATAGAGACCGCCAGGCTGAAGGATGCGCCCGCCCAACACCGGGAAGAGACGGAGTCAGCCCTGCTGGCTTGGCATGATGCGCATGAAGGAAGCAGCCTTTTTACCGACTGGCGGCCGTTTGATCATCCGCAGTTTGGGCGTGTGGAAATCGGCGGGTGGGACTACGTGCTTTGGAGCAATCCACCTCCGGCGGAATTGGACGGTCTCAGCCGACGATGTGCAGAGGTTGTCTTGCAGCATCTGGCCCACATGCCGGTAGTGAGCATGGAGGCCGCGGCCGGTTTTTTGGGGGCTGATCTGTACAAAGTTGATCTGGCTTTGAAGAATGTCGGAACGGTCCCCACCTGCGGCACGCGTCAGGCCATGGGCATATACGTCACTCCGCATCTGCTGGTTGAGGCTGAGGCCGACGGACCCGTGGAGTTTGTCATCGGCAAACCGGTGACATCGGCATCGCATTTGGCTCCGAGGCAGGAGCAATCCCTGCAGTGGGTATTGCGTGTCAAGGAAGCGACCACCTTGCGTTTCAGCGTTTCCACCGAACGGGCTCTTTTTGCGTCCGCCGAGATTCGTCTGTGCGGGCAGTGAACGATTAACAGCGTTGGAGGTGGCAACCATGACGGAAAAAGAGCGTCGGATGCGGGTCCGACCGCTGTTGACATACACCGATTCCGACGGCTCCCTGCGGCAGATCACTTCACCTGATGAGTGGGCTGCCCGACGGCAGCAGTTGGAAAAGACCGTCACCTTCTTCTTGGGTGAGGCACCTGATACGGAGCTTCCCGAAGCGTCCTTTGAGATCTGTGAAGAGCACAACTACTCCGAATACCGGCATCTGTTGATCAAGTACCTGGTGGAGCCGGAGGAAGAGGTCAAGGCGCATCTGCTTCTGCCGCCGCCTGAGAGGCGACAAAAAGGTGCGGCCGTGCTCTGTTTGCATGGCACTTCGGCGGCTGCCAAAGATACTCAAATCATGGACGGGGAAAAACCCGGCCGCGATTTCGGTCGCCTGTTTGCCCGGGAAGGATTTATCACTCTGGCTCCTGACCATTGCTGCTCCGGTGAGAGGCAACCCCCCGGCATCAAGCCGTATGACACGACGCCTTTTTACGAGCGCTATCCGGAATGGTCGATGATGGGCAAGGCGATCTGGGACGGACAAAGAGCGTTGGACATCTTGTCGGTTGTGCCGGAGGTGGATTCCGAACGACTGGGTGTGGTCGGGCACTCTCTCGGCGGATACGGGAGTATCTTCCTTTCGGCATTTGACGAACGGCTCAAGGCGACCATTTCCAGCTGCGGACTGAGCAGCTGGGAAGATAATCCCAAACGCTTGCATTGGAGCCGGGACTACTGGTATGTGCACTTCCCGCGGCTGCGGGAGTACTTCCTGCGCGATGAAGTCCCGTTTGATATGCATGAATTCGCCGCCTTGATTGCCCCGCGTCCTTTTCTCAATGTCTCAGGGATGGCTGATTTCATGTATTCTCCCACCAACGAAAACATGCCCGAGATCGGCTGGCAGCTCTGGCAGCTCTACGACTTGTTGGGGGCGGGGGAGAATTTCAGCAACTTCTTATTCGGAGCCGGGCACGATGTGCCGGAGTACTCCCGGGCCCTGATGGTGGCCTGGATGAAGCGTTGGCTGTGTGAGTGAAGACTGCGATCCGGGCGGAGCCATCCGGGATCAGCACCGATCTGGGCCGGGCTGAAGACATTCGCAACTTTCGCGATCGGCGATGCTCGCCGGAGCCGTAGATCAAAGAGATGAATCTCGACCAAACTCCGATGCCGTCTGTCTAAGGCGGCTTTCGGCCCAACAACGGTGCCGACCTGTGGCTTAGTATCACGGCCTGCCATGTCACTTTGCTCTTGACAGCTCATACTCCGACCGGATACCCCTGCTTCAGAGTCATTGCCGCGCGCCTTTTTGACCGTTTCGACCCTCTGTGTGACGATGCGATGAGCGAGGCATCGGTGTCGGGACCATGGTTTGTGGGGAAGTCCAAGGGCTTTGGGCCCGCAATGCCGGCGGGCAGTCGTGGTACGTAAGACTAATTAACGAAGTGAGGAGAAGCGATGCAGCCGCGTATAGCACAGACGGATGCCGAGATCGAAGCTTGTTATCCTGTCATGAGAGAGCTCCGTCCTCATCTTTCTTCGACAGAGGAGTTTGTCGCCCGCATTCGCTTGCAGCAAGAGAGCGGTTACCAACTGGCGTACTTGGAGGAGGAAGGCCGGCCGGTTTGTGTGGCCGGCTTTCGCATCACCGAGAGTCTGGCGTGGGGAAGGTTCTTATACGTAGATGATCTGGTGACGGCAAGCCTCCGTCGCTCGCGTGGTTATGGTCGCATTCTCCTGCGGTGGCTGCATGAATTCGCGGCCGCGCAGGGGTGTCAGCAACTTCACCTCGATTCCGGCGTGCAGCGGACAGTTGCTCATCGGTTCTACAAGCGCGAAGGAATGGAGCTGTCATGTTACCACTTCAGCACCATCCTGCGATGAGAGCGCATTGATGGCTCTCTCAGGAAAATCGAGTCAATTCTCTTAGCGTCTCCTGTATGTAGTCCGAAGGCACCGATCGGGAGCCGGAAAGGAGGAGACAACAACGAACACCCCTCCTTGCGGACGGCCGGTCAGGACACCCCGATGGCAAAATGGGCGGCGTTTGCGATACGATTCGGGTCGGAACTCAAGTCTCGCCGGTCCGGCCGCATGCGAACACGGCGTGACCAGCGGACGCCTTCGGCGTCGTGACCGGAGGCGCGAACTGAGTCCGGGGACGGGATGCCGTCTCCGGACCCGTGAGGCTACGTCGCCTTCTCTTGGACAACTGCGGTACTCCCTGCCCACTCGGGATTGGGTGACAGACGGGGTCTCAGCCCGCTGGTCGTAGTAAGCCCGCGGATCGTGATTCCGCGGCAGGGCTCATAGGGAAACGGGCGTTCGTCAGGCGGCGCGGCGCCTCCCGGATCACCCAGCGGGGCGAACGGGTCGGGAAAGAGATACAAGCCCTGGTATCCCTCGGGATGATTGCCGTCATCTACGAACAGACCGTCGATGGTGATCTCCCGCGGCATGTAGCAGCGGTATCCGAAGTCGTGCAGACCGTCGTTTCGGGTGTTAAACATGGTCGGCTGCACCTTATTGCCGCCCGCCGGTACCCAGCGGCAGTTGCGGATGAACACTTCCCCTTCCCAAGTACTCCCGTAGTCGCTGCGAAACGAGATCAGCGAGTTGCCGTAAAGGGTCGAATCCTCGACGGTGAGCGTGCCGCGACCGATGGCGTTGAGTCCCATGTATCCCAGCCTCGAACGCCGGATCGTGTAGGAGCCGGAGACGCCCATGTGTACATCCATCCTGGAGAGGGCGCAGTCTTCGAGGAGGATATTCTTACAGAAGTTGGTAGCGATGATGCCCCAACGCGTGCGATCCAGAATGTGATTCATCCGGCAGCCGATCATGCGGAAGTTCACGACTTGGCTGGCCGTGAAGTCGTACGATCCCATCGAAACGGGCTTCCCGGTCGAGCCGATGGTTTTGTAAACCTTATGTCCGGTGGCGAAACAGTTCCGCAGCGTGATGTTGGCGCAGTTCCGCACGGCGAGGAATCCGGAGTAGGGATGGCCGACGGCGGTCTCTCCCACTACGTAGTGCGTCAGACCGTCGATCACCGTGTTTGAGCGGGAGATGACGATGTTGCGCGCCCAGTAATTGTAGCCGACTTCCTGTACCATGCGGTTGGCGAAGGTGGTGAAGACCCCGCCCCGCACGACGAGTGGCTTTTCGTCGATGGGGCGGACTTCGATGCCGGTGATGACATCGTAATCCCAGTCGATTGCGCCCTCGATCGATCCGTCACGGCGGAGGATGAAGCAGTCGCGCTGCGCTATGCCCCGGTTTTGATTCAGGCCGCGCCTGATGTACACCCGCTTGTTGTCGTTTTCCACCGCGACGTAGCATTCGCTTCCGGGGCGAACCTCCACGTGCTCTTGATCCCTGGTCAGCGTGCGGAGCTCGAGCGTCTCCGGCTCGAGCAGTGAGACAACCTCAAAGAGCGGGCATCTGTGGTCTTCCACGTCTGTGTCGTCGATCGTAAAGCGGGACGTGTTCCAGTCAGTGTCCGTCGCGACTATCGCCGTCAAGGCTTTCCGGCCGAGATGGTACGTTGCATCCGGTCTGCTGCGGACACTCAAACCGTGCTTATTGGCGTATTCGTGGGCGCGACAGATCGCCGGCAGATCATCCGTGACACCGTCGCCCACGGCGCCGAAGTCTTCGTAGGAAACCCATTGTTCCGTTGCGGGCATGGGCTCTCACTCCTGTCTGGCGTTGTCTTGGGATCGCTGTAAGGATTTGCGTTCTCACGGCGCTCTCGGACTCTTTCGCCCGGGCGCGGGGCTTTCCTTGTGTGTGTTCCGCCGAAGGTCCCGGTCGATCGGATATCCCTTATTTGGTCGTTAATCGCTGCTTTGCGGTTCCCTGCCCGCTTGAGAGTGGCGCGGCTGATGCCACTGCCCCTGCATGCGTTGTGGGTGTTCTTAGTCCGTGTCAACAAGTCCACCACTCGTTTCAAAAAGCAACCCGTACATGTCACAACGACTGCTTTCAAGGCTTCCCACGGCCTCGTCACACCGGGTCCTCGCCTTCGGCCGGATACCCGCTTTCTTCGTATCAACCGCATTGATGTTGGAGTTCAAATTTGATCTTTTTGGATCTTTGTAGGTTGAGGCGGTTCCTATGGCGAAAACAAGCCAAGGTGGATGAAAGGAGCTGGATGACATGCGCTTGCTACACACCGCCGATTGGCATCTGGGGCGCAGTCTCGAAGGACGCAGCAGGCGGTCCGAACAAGAGCAAATGGTGGATGAGATCTGTGCACTGGCAGATGATGAAGATATCCATCTGGTGATCATCGCCGGAGATGTCTTTGATTCAGCCAATCCGCCCGCCTTTGCCGAAGAGCTGTTCTACGACGCAGTCGATCGCTTGAGTGCGGATGGCAAGCGCGGAGTCTTGGTCATCGCCGGCAACCATGACAATCCCGAACGGCTTTGTGCTTCGGCTCCTTTGGCGGTGCGGCAAAATGTTGTGCTTTTGGGCAAACCCGGAGACGTGGCTTTGGTCTCGCCGGACAAAAACGGCCCGGTTGCGGACAGCGGTCCCGGTTGGTGCGAGTATAGCTTCGCCTCGGGTCCTGACGGTGCCCTCGAGCGGGCGGTTGTGGCGGCTTTGCCCTATCCTTCTCAGGCCCGACTCGACGAAGCTTTGGTGTACAGCATTGAAGACGAAGAGGTCACCCGCGATGCCTACTCGACTCGGGTAGGCCTGGCCTTTGAGGCCGCGGTGAAGAGATTCCGCTCCGACGCCGTCAATTTGGCGGTCTCGCACCTCTATGTGGCCGGCGGCGCTGAGGCCGACTCTGAGCGTCCCATCCAGGTCGGAGGGGCCTATACGGTCGAGGCTGCGGCCCTGCCGAGCAACGCCCAATACGTCGCTCTCGGTCATCTGCATCGCCCCCAGGGGGTGAGGGATGTGGCCTCAGCCCGCTATGCGGGTTCGCCTTTGGCCTACAGTTTCTCTGAAGCCGGACAGGCCAAATCGGTTACGTTGGTTGATGTAACACCTAAGCGGATGAACTGGCGCGAAATACATCTGAGCGCGGGACGGCCGCTAGTGCGTTGGCGGGCTGAGGGCGGTCTGGAGCAAGTGGAGCAGTGGATTGACCAAGGGCGCGATGCCGGAGCCTGGATTGATCTGGAGTTGCATTTGGTGTCACCTCTGACTCCGGAACAGGTGCAGAAGCTGCGAGGTCTGCATCCGGGCTTGGTCAGCATCCGACCGGTCTTTGCGGCCCAGGAAGTGGCCGCCTCCGGGGAAGACGACGCAGCGGAGACAGAGACGCTCACTCATGAAGAGCAATTCCGCCGCTTCTACGCCAGGCAGCATAAGGGAGCGGAGCCGGATTCACAGACCGTTGAGCTGTTTCTGGAGTTGCTCGCAGAAGCCTTTGATGAGACGGAAGAAACAGGGGGTAGTGATCAGTGAAGCCGATCTTCCTCCGCTTTTGGGGTCTGCACAGCTATATCGATCCGCAGGAGATCGATTTCACCGGACTACTGGGTGCGGGCGTGTTTGGCATCTTCGGTCCTACCGGCAGCGGCAAATCCACCATCTTGGATGCCATGACTCTGGCTTTGTACGGCTCGGTGGATCGCGCCGCAAGAGATACTCAGGGGATCATCAATCAAGAATGCGATCAGCTCTTTGTGGCTTACACCTTCGAGTTGAGAGACGCATCGGCTGCGAGACGCTATCGGGTGGAGCGCACCTTTGCCAGAGGAAAGAACTCCGAATCGGTGGCGACCGTTCAAGCCCGCCTGGTCGAACTGGATAGAGGCAGGCCCGGACGTGAGGATATCGTCGGTGTCCTGGCTGATAAAGCCCGGGACGTGACGACGGAGGTAGTACGGCTGTTGGGGCTCACTCTCGCCGATTTCACCCGGGCTGTGGTTCTTCCCCAGGGCAAGTTTGCGGAGTTCTTGTCTCTTAAGGGGAAAGAACGGCGCGATATGCTGGAGCGCTTGTTCGGGTTGGAGATCTACGGTAGGCGGCTTACCGAGTGTGTTCAGGCTCACCTGAGAAAGACCAAAAATGAGCTGGAAAGTGTACAGGCCGTTTTGAGCGAAGTGGAAGAGGCTTCAGCCGAGGCTCTGGCCCAAGCGCAAGCCAGACTGAAGACCGCGGAAAGGGCTGAAGCCGAGGCTCTGGCCAAGCTCAAAGACGTGGAAAAAGAATACCGGCAGTGGGAACGTGTTTGGGATTGGCAGGTCGATCTGGATCAGGTTAGTCATCAGGAAGAAGAGCTCCTCAAGTCACAGACGCGAATTGCGGCTTCGCGACAGGAACTCGATCAAGCCGAACGGGCGGAGCGGGTACGCGCTTTTTTGCGGGGCT
Organism: Limnochordia bacterium; assembly: GCA_050945315.1. GTDB lineage: Bacteria > Bacillota > Limnochordia > DTU080 > DTU080 > DTU080. The sequence goes on from JBMNSS010000052.1 coordinate 10,841, forward strand.
ATGCAGAGGCTTGTCAGCATCGTGAACAGGCGACCGAGAGCGAGAGTGCCGCCCGGAAGGACAAAGAGAGGGCAGAACAAGCGCTGAAGCAGGCTGCGACGGCCCGACTGGAGGCTCAGGCAGCCTTTACGGCCGAATCACCCAGACTGTTTGAACGGCAAGCCGAATTGCGTTCGGCGGTGGAGCGGCAAGGAAGAAGAGTCGAGCTGGCCAAGGCGCTGCGGTCTGCCGAGGAAGAAATAAGGCAATTGGGGGAAGCGCTTCGGGAGCGAATAGATGTCGAAGACGAAGCAGAGGCAGAAGCGGCCGAGGCGGCAGAAAGGCTCCAGGGGATTCGCCGGGAAATTGCCGAGCGCACCGTCGATCCTGACGAAAGGAAACGTCTGGGCGAGGCGATGGCGGCCCTTCGCGGCTTCAACAATGCTCAACAGCAGTTGGAGCGGGAACTCCGAGCTTTTCGCGATAGCGAGGAGACTCTGACGCAAGCTGAACGCGAAGCTGCAGACGCTGACGCTTTGGTGCGGGACCTCAAGACACAGGAACGGGACGCCCAAGAGCGCCTTGCTGAACACCGGCGCAACAGACCGTGGGAGAAAGAAGAGCTTGAGTTCCGTCGTCGTCGGTTTTACGTTGATGCGCGGGCGGCGGAGAGAGTATCCCTCCTGCTTTCTGAACTCGAGTCCCGGGAAGAGGAGTTTGAGGAGTGTCAGGCTATCCTGGCCGACCGGGCCAAAGCTGAGCGGACGGTCGCCGCGTCGGTGGAGGCTCTCTTCGTGGCGTTGGAAAAGGCCGACGAAGACTTGCGGAGAGCTTCGGCTGAGCAGGAGACCGCTCACCGGAGCAATCTGGCGGCCGCATTGGCGGTTCATCTTCGCTCAGGCGAGCCCTGTCCGGTATGCGGATCGCGGAGCCACCCTCAGCCCACGGCGGCGCATGAGCGTGAGGCGCTGGCTGCCTTGGAACGGCGGGTTGCGGAGTGCCAACAGGCAGTTGAAACGGCTCAGCAGGCGCTCGCCGAAGCCCAAGTAGAGCTCATCCAAAAAAGAAGTGAGCATAAGGGGGCCCTGGAAAGCCATGCTTCGGCAGCAGCCGAAGTGCTTGATCTGCGTAACCGGCTGACAGACGCCCGGATGCCTTTGCCCGAGGTATGGCGAGCGCTGAATCAGACGGAGCTGAAGGAAGCGATCATTCAGACAGAGCAGAGCCTTGAAGAACGCGAAGCGGCCCTCCAACTCTGGGAACTCGAGTTGAAATCGCTGGAGGAAGATCGGCAAGCCGTGGTCGAGGATCTCGCCGAGGCGCAGAAGGCACTGGCCGCTGCCGAGGCCCGATGCGAAAGCGCTCGTCAAGCCTATGAGAGCACCGAATCGCGCCTTGGCGAAGTGCAAGAGCTCTGTCGGGCTTCGGAGGTTGAGTGGGATCAGTTGCGTGCGAGCGCCTCACCCGGGGAAGTGCAAGAGGCTGTGGCGCAATTGGAACGCTGGGATCAGGAACTGCAGACGTTGCAGCGACAGCTGACAGATTGTGAAGAGCAGCTGAAGACGGCTACACAGCGTATTGAGCAGTCTCGTCAGGAGCGCGAGCGGTTGCAGCGTGAGAAAGCGATCGCTGAGGAGCGTTGGCAAGGTCTTCAGCAGCAGGACGAGCAGTTGGCCGCGGAGATTATCCGCGTGGTGGGTTCGACGGAAGCTCCGGAAGCGGTGGCCCGGAGAGTGGCGGAGCGCCTAGAGCAGCTCACCGACACCCGTGATAGTACCGTGCAGGCCGAACAACAAGCTCAGAGCGCTTGGCATCGGGCCGCACAGGCTCATGCGGGGGCGGTCGAACGCCTGCAGGGTGCCGTTGATCGGGAAGGCAAATCTGAGGCTGCTCTTGAGGAGGCACTGGCAGAGGCCGGTTTTGCGACATCCCAAGAGGCGGAGGCTGCTTTGCGTTCCGAAGTACATCGACAGCAACTGCGTGGGGAGATTGAGCGGTACCGGCAGGACCGGCTGAGGCTGCAAAACGAACGTGAGCGACTGGAGCAGCAGCTTCAGGGGCGCAGTCTGTCTCAGCAAGAGTGGGAAGCATGGAAGAAGCGCCGCGACGATGTCGAGGCGGCGAAGGATGCCGCGTTGCGAGAGCGTGCCATTGCGGCCGATACTCTGGAAAGGCTGCAGGTCGACCATCAGCGTTGGCAGGAGCTCAACCAACAGAAGGCATCTTTGTCGGAACGTCTCGGCAGACTGGAAGACTTGCGGCATATTCTCAGGGGCAATGCCTTCGTCGATTTTTTGGCCGAAGAGCAGCTGGATCAGGTGTTGCAGGACGCTTCCGCGCATCTGGGGCAACTGACGCGTTATCGTTATGCCCTTGAGTCGGGCTCTGACGACGGTTTTGTGATCCGCGACGATATGAACGGCGGCTACAGGCGCGTCGTCAACACACTGTCCGGAGGCGAGACCTTTTTGGCCTCCCTGGCTTTGGCCCTGGCTTTGTCATCGCAGATTCAACTCAGAGGACGTTTTCCCTTGGAGTTCTTTTTCTTGGATGAGGGTTTTGGCTCGTTGGATCAAGAAACGTTGGACGTCGTCATGACCGCTTTGGAGCGCTTGCAGGTCGGGCGTTTGAACGTGGGGGTTATCAGTCACGTGCAGGAGCTGCGCAATCGCATTCAACGCTGTCTTATCGTGGAGCCTCCGGTGGCCGGCGAAAGAGGCAGCCAAGTGCGCCAGGCATAACCTCAAATATGGATAGGAGTGAGGATCATGGTCAAGGTGGTGGCCCACCGCGGCTTTTCGGGGAAGTATCCGGAAAACACGCTGCGAGCTTTTCGTGAAGCACTCGCCCTCAATGTCGATACAGTGGAGTTTGATGTTCGCCTGACGAAAGACAACGAGCCCGTGCTCATTCATGACCCCACGGTCGACAGAACGACGAATGGGCAAGGGCGTGTGGAAGAGATGACTCTGGCTGAGATCAAAGCACTCGATGCAGGGAGTTCGCTGAACCCTGAGTTCGCCGGCGAACGTGTACCTACCCTGGCCGAAGCGCTGGATCTCTTAGGCGGTCGGGTGAGACTGAATATTCACTTGAAGCCGCTCGGCCCAACTCGGGCCATATTGGTGGAGCGGGTGATCGAGGAGTTGGACCAGCGCCGGCTTTTTGATCATTGCTTTATTGCCTGTGATGAGGAGACCTTAGTCTTGGCTAAAGAAATCTGCCCTGAAGTAGATATCTGCAACCTCAGCAAAAAGCCCCTGGAAACCTACGTCTCTCGCTCATTGGCTATAGGCTGTCGCATATTGCAGCCTGGCAATCGCGATGTGACGAAACAACTGATTGAAGAGGCCCACAGGTACGGTATGGAGGTCAATCCGTTCTACGCCGACGATGTGGAGGAGATGGGCCGACTCATAGCCTGTGGAGTGGATGGCATACTGACTAATCGTCCTGATGTGCTGTTAGAGGTGCGAACGACGTGAAAAACCAGAGGCGAGCATCACACACGTTGAACCGATAGACTTGTGCCGTTGGCCAGGGATGGTTGCAGATGCTGAAGCCCTGGCTTTTCCGACAGGGCAAGAGCCGGATACGGGCTGTCTGTTCGATAGACGTGTGGATGTGAGCGACTCATCAACCTGCGTCGAACCGTAGATGTTCGTCCAATTTCGAGGCACATGTTGTCAGGCTTTCGGATGCCGCGCCTACACGGTCAGGGATAGACCTGAAGAGCAGACTCAGACTGTCAAATGAATTTGTCTCCGGGAAACTACCGGTTCGGGATGGGAATCCCTCGTTTTTGTAGGACAATACTCGCCGCCAAGAACTGCCTGGGATCGTGTTTTTCACAGCAAGCTCGATCGCCATGGGAGCCATTTCTCCAATCTTCGATCCGAGGCCAAATTAACTTGATTATGATATGACAGAAGACGCAGCGATCAATGCGATCGTCGGCGAGAGAGCGGCTCAGGTGCGTCAGTGTGTGGTTGGCGCTGACTCCGGTCTGCTTGGTGACGATCTCCTTTAGAACACATGAGCCGGAATCGACAGAGGCCCCCGACAAAACGGTGAAGCTCTTGATCTATCGGCACGACAGCTCGACCCATGGTACAGCATTGAAGAATAGACTCCTCCCATCGACGGCTTCAGGCCGTCATTGGATGTGTGCGCGAGGAGTCTTTTTTCGCGTTCGGGTACAATCCCGCCTCTACAACCCCAGACTAAACGGCGCCTGAGACCTCAATGACAAGGTTCAGATGGAGGCTGGGTATGACTCAGCCAGTATTCGGTGTCAATTCGATGTGATGCCAATACCTGGCATAGAGCGGCAAGTGGGCTATCGTACAAGGACGGCATCGCTCGTCCGATTATGGAACGATTACGGCTCGAGGGACGCACAGGCTGCGGCGAGTTTCCGTGCGTTGTACGGTCGCCGCGGGAGGTTCCCGGACCACCACCGGGGCACTTCGAATGTCTTCCTCGTTGGCGCCAGATTGGGCAGCTTGGCCATACATAAAAAGATGCGGTGTATTGCGCATCTCCGGAGGCTACGCGCCTCCATCTGCCGTAACAACAGACCCTGAATCGCGGCTCACGCCTGCTTGTTCACGGTTGATCTGAAGCAGCGAGATGACCCGGAGACGGGCGAAAGGGAAGGACCCTATTCTGAAATGGCATTTGCAGAGGTCCGAGGCAGCTCGTTTGAGACTGCGGCAACACGATAGCCCGGTTGGTGCACGTGAGGAAGGTTTCGTAGCCGCTAGTCATCCGGAGCTATGTCTAACCTGGCTTGAACAACCGCTGGACATGCTTGTCCGAGTCTGCTTGCCCGACATCGCGAGGGTTGGACTCGGTCTTGGCGTACATGGGCGCCGCATCGCCTTCGACCAACGATAGGCAATCGCCGCGGCAGGTAGGCAACGATCCAGGCACACCCGTTGGTGGCTTCGATGCCTTCATGGACCTTGAGTATGACATGCGGCATGGTTGTGTCAACCCTTTTGTCACCAAAAGGCGGTGCGATAGTAGTGCGAAGACAATTGTGAAAGACCCAGTCGCACCGGCACCTCGACGCAACTTCGAGCTCTGCTTCCAATTGGCTGAGGAGGGATGGTCCGATGGCTCAAGAGCGAGTCGACTACTACGCTGTCTTGGGCGTCTCGATAACAGCCACACAAGACGAAATCAAGCGAGCATATCGAGCGCAAGCTAAGAAATACCATCCGTATGCCCATGTCGGAAACCCTAGGAGCCTGTCTGAGTAACACGGCCGAAAGCACCAGGACTTGGGCTGATAACGGCCAATTGATGAAGCATGAGTACTAAACGCTATCGCCCTTACCAACCAAAACAAACACTTCTGTTTCCGCCTTCGCTTGACGATTGGTTGCCGGAGGATCATCCGGCCCGCTTCGTGAGTGACGTCATTGATCAGCTGGATCTGAGCTGCATCTATGCCGAATATGAGAAGGAGAAGCGCGGCT
>JBMNSS010000053.1:0-15826 GCA_050945315.1 Limnochordia bacterium
CACGGCCTTATTTCCAGTAGGCATCCAGCTCCAGCTGCAACGCCAGCTCGGCTTCGGCCAACGCCTGCTGCAGGTGCATTTGACCGGTTATGAATCTCGTCAACATGCTCGTGACTCTGCCGGTGCCTACGGGAGGTGCCAACGCTACGTGTTCCGTTGACTTGATCACCACATCCCAGTAGGGATTGGTCAAGCGATAGTCGCGGTGTTGGTTGAATCTCATAATGGGACTGGGCCTTCCTTGCACTCTGGCAAACCATCCGGCGGCTCTTTCATCGGCGGTCAACCACTTGAAAAGCCGCCAGGCAGGCTCAAGTTTGGCCCGCGGTATGTCCGCCGGAATGGCATAGGCCCATGTGGAAAGGACCAGACCCATGGGCGCCGTGTCATCGTGCAGATCACTGCGCGGTGCCAAACCGACTCCCCAGTCGATGCCTGTCTCCGGCAAGTGATTGAAGGCCGAGCTGTTGCGGGTTGAGAATCCGAGGCGATCCATGAAAAAGGCATTGGCAAAGCCCGACCCGTTAAAACCTGTATACCCGCTGTAGGTTTCATACTGCTTTTCAAGGAGTTCTTTCAGGAAGGTGACCGTCTCGATGACGCGAGGGTTGTCGACAATGGTCGCCGTCTTCCAATCATCGCTCCACAGGGAGGCAGCGTTCCAGTGGGCGACACTGACCGAATCGGGTATGTCGGTTCCCGCCGTCACCAGACGACCCTCGGTATCATGTTTGGTCATTCGCAAGGACATCTCGCGCCACTCGGCCCACGTTTCGGGCGCACGCTCGGGCAAACCGGATTCAGCCATAAGCCTCCGATTGTAAAACATCAGGTTGGTCCAGGCGGCACCGCTCATCACGGGAAGAGCATAGGTCTTACCGTCCAACTGGAAGGGGTAGATGTCAGCCGGGATAAACGCACTGGCACTGATGCCGTCATTTTTCATCAGATCATCAAGCTGGAGGAATCCGCCTCCGCGAATGATCTGTGAGGCGTAGGAGCTACGCACCATCATGATCTCCGGTGCCGCTCCTGAGATAAGCAAGGTCACCAATTTGTCCGCCGTTGAGGCAGGCGGTGTCATCTGCTGTTTGGCTTCGATGTCCGGATTCTCCGCCATGAAGCGATCAAGTTGCTCTTGTACCAAGTCACCGCGGTTGCCGTCCCAGTGGTGCCATAGCAGCAACTCGGTCTTAGATGCCAAGCCTGCTTGAACGGTCATGATCATCACCAGCATTGTGAGTCCGAACAAAACAGCCGGTCTGATACGCACCTTTTTTCGACCCCCTTATATATCTCACTGGGTAAGTTCCATGCTCGTACTTAGAGTTCCTTGCACACACACACCTGGTGAAATCTGTTTTTTGGGAAGGCATTCGTCATATTGGCGACGAAAGCTGGAACGGCCGTGATTGTCAAAAAGGAGGCTGACCGGACGATGCAGATCCAAACGACAGCACCCGGTGAGTGGCGGGGGAAGACACTCGAGCATCTGCCGCTACTGAAGACATCCGACGGGACACGGATCGTTTCGAGGGAATCGTGGGAGCAACATAGGGCCACGCTCAAGGAGGCGTGGTTGCAGTATTTGGGGACATCGCCGTTTGTCGATCTGCCGCTGGATCCCCAGCTAAAGCGAGAAGAGGATTTCGGAACACACACGGGCCGAATTGTCTATCTGCAGATGGAACCCGGGTACTTCGAACAGTGTTATCTCATGGTACCCCAAGGACGGAATCGCAAGAGACGGCCGGCGGTGGTGGTCTTCTACTACGACGTGGATGTACCCTCAGGGCACAATCTGGGCAGCCCGCGCTGGAAACCGGGTTTGGAGACACGACACTTTGCTCGCCATCTTGTAGAGCGCGGCTACGTAGCCTTCGTGCAGCGCTGGGTTCATGAGGGATACGTTGAGCTCTTGGGTGCCGAGGGCACGGGGCTACAGGGTCGCTACGCGCGCAGCGTGAAGCTTTTCCAACGCAAATTCGCCGGATGGAAAGGTTTGGGCCGGGTGGTTTGGGATGCTTCGCGTTGTATAGATTATCTTGTCAGTACGGAATACGTGGATCCGGAGCGCATCGGTTGCATGGGCCATTCTTTGGGAGGCAAGATGGCTCTATATGCCGGGGCCTTTGACGATCGCTATAAAGCAGTCGTCTCCTCTGATTTGGGAATCGGACTCTCTTTTTCCAACTGGGAAGCCCCTTGGTATCTGGGCCCGGAGATCCGGGAACCCGGGTTTTCCTTGGATCACCATCAGCTGTTGGCTCTGATGGCACCGAGGGCCTTTCTACTGGTCGCCGGCGAAGACGCCGACGGCGATCGCAGCTGGCCTTATCTTAACAGTGCTCAAGAGGTCTACAGCCTCTATGGAGCGTCCGATCGGATCGGGATGTTCAATCATCGCTCCGGACATGCGCCGACCGCTGAGGCCAATGAGGCGGCCTACAGTTGGTTTGACCGGTGGCTGTGATATCATCTGAGTGGGGGGGTTGAGTGAGAATGAAAACACGTACCGGTGGTTTTCCGATAGGTTTCATCCGAGGCGGGTTGCGCGACATCCGACAGGTCGATGCCGTGATCGCTTGGGCCAAAGAGCACGGCCTGGAGGTGATTGACGGCATCACCGCCGAAGAGGTGCCGACGGTGCAGGCGGCCGGTCTACGTGTCGGCACTATCGATCTGCCCGCATGGAGTGGACTGATCAGTGCCGATGCGGGCAAGCGTGCCGAGGCCGTGGCGGCCAAGGCGGAGTTCATACGCAACAACGCAGTGCACGGCCCCATAGACTACCTGGTGGTGATGGCTCCTGAAGATCCGAGTCTGCCCAGAGCCGAGAACTTCGGATTCATGGTCGACAGCTATAGCGCTCTGGTCCCCGCTCTTGAGGAAGCCAGAGCGCGCATCTCCATCGAGGGCTATCCGGCCCCCGGAGCCTTGTGCTGCACTCCGGAGACGCTGCGAGCCTTCTTTAAAGAAGTTCCTTCGACCGTGATGGGCATCAACTTCGATCCGTCGCATCTAGTGCGCATGAGGATAGATTACCTGAGGTTTTTGAAGGAGTTTGCACAACGGGTGGTCCACATTCACGGCAAAGACACCGTCTTGCTCACGGAGAACTTGTATGAATTCGGCATCGAGCAACCGCCTACATTTGCCAAGCCGATCCGCTACGGCGGCGTCACCTGGCGCTATGCCATCCCCGGGCACGGTGTGGTGCGTTGGACCGAGGCGTTCCGTATCCTGCAAGAAGCGGGCTACGAAGGCTGCGTGAGCATCGAGTTGGAGGATGTCAACTTCACGGATTCGCTGGCCGACAGACAGCTGGGGATTCTCCAGGGGGCGCGCCATTTAGCCGGATGCTGAGCGGCGGAGGCACCGGATATGTCCGCCCCGGCCGGGTCTATCCTTTGATGCAGGCCACCGGCAGGCACTCGGCGACGACATGGGCCAAACCGGAGCGAACGACGGAGTCAATGATCTCTTTAGACTCTTTGTAGGCACTCGGCGCCTCGTCGATCACCTGCCTGAGGTCGCGCTTGTTGAGCATGACTTGGCTTACGGGCAGCGAAAAGGGAAGTCCTGACCGCTCTTCTTCCGTGTAGGTGAGGCTGGTCTCAAACTCTTCTATGGAGATCTCGCGTCGAGCCTGATTGCGTGACATGGTGCGACCGGCTCCGTGGTTGACGGTGTGGTAGTTGACCAGTCCGCTTGGTAACCCGACGAGGATGTAGCTGCGTGAGCGGGCACCCATGCTCCCGGGGATGATAACCGGATGTCCGGTGGCCCGATAGCTGGGCACATTACCCGAATGCCCGGCCGGAAGAGCCTTTGTGGCGCCCTTGCGATGCACGAGATATCGATGACCGTTGTGTTCTTCACCGGCACAGAAGTTGTGAGCGATGTCATACAGGAGTCTGATATCCGACGCTTTGACCCCGTAGACCGTGTTAAAGGCCTGCCGGATGGCCTTGCGCATCAGCATGCGATTGATCCGGCTGACATTGAGGGCAAAGGCCTGCGCCAGCATATAAGCGGCGCCCAAAGGCGTATGCAAAGGTACGTAGGCCACGTCACGGTTGGGCCGCGGCAGAGAGCGGGCCTTCATCTCGGCCAACATCATTTTCTCGTAGTCCTGAGCGATTTGATGGCCCCCGCCTCTGGAGCCGCTGTGCAGCATGACTGCTACCTGGCCGTCGTGTAAGCCCCAAGTGCGGGCCAAGTCTTCCATGCCCGGAAGGACCCTGACGATCTGCAGTTCCAGAAAGTGGTTGCCTCCGCCCAGCGTGCCCACAGTGGTGTAGGTGCGGTCCCAGGCCCGATCACTTATGTGTTTCTTGGCATCCCTGATCTCTACGCCGGTCGTCGAGGCGGCCACCCGGACGGCGTGCAGATGGCCGTCTTCAATGAAGGGTATTTCATCTTCGGCCTGCAGCATACCAGCCAACTTCCCGCCTACGGCGCCCGGGCCCGCCACCGCCGCGGCCCACAGTTCGTCATTGTCAAGTTTGTACGGGCTCTTATTCCCCTCGCCGGGCCTGATCGCTTTTTCGACGATCTTCATCCAGGAGCGGATCGTAGGCTGATCCTGAAGATCCTCCGCTTGCAGCGGAGTGAGCTGCACACTCAGCCCGCAGCCGATATCGACACCGACTGTCGAGGCGGAGATCATGGGTTTGGCGTTCAGCTTGGCTACCATAGTGGTGCCGATAGCCGTACCGCGCCCCAGATGAGCATCCGCGGTATAGCCCAGGTGGGCGAGATTGGGAATCTGCGCCGTTTCCAGTACCTGGTTGAGCAGGTCTTCTTCCAGTGACTCCACGATGGCCTTGCTGGCAAAAAACTGTGGAATGATAGGAACGGGGGAATCGGGAACCAGGTTCCAGCGGCTTAGATCGCGGTTAACGGCGACCAGTTTGCCGACTTTCGTGGGAATGCTATACATAGCTCTCACTGCCTTTTCAGTGTGCTTTTCGGATTCGAGCCGTGTGAGTTGCGCTTCCTTATCTTATCTGATATATGGGGGCGGGCCAAGTTGGCAGGGACTTGACAGACCGATGACGAAGGCAATGAGGAAAGATCATCCAAAAAGGGGAGTAGGCAGATGGCAAATGGTTTACAGCGTGTAGCGACACGCATGGCGGATAAGTTGCAGGTGGTAATCTACGAGACCCGGCAGGATATGGGTGCGGCAGCCGGTCGGGCAGTGGCTGAGACGATGCGTTCGTTGCTGGCATCCAAAGACCGCGTGAACATGGTGTTTGCGGCTGCACCGTCGCAGAATGAGTTTCTCGATGCGCTGACGGCGGCGGAGGGCATCGATTGGTCCCGGGTCACGGCCTTCCATCTCGATGAGTATATCGGTCTGCCCGCCGGTGCGCCTCAACGTTTTGCCAAGTACCTGGAGGATCATCTGTTTTCAAGGGTCAAGTTCGGCAACATCCACTTGATTGATGTCACTGCCGATCCGGAGGCGGAATGTGAGCGCTACAGCGCTTTGCTGAAAGCCAATCCGTTGGATATCGCCTGTGTGGGCATTGGGGAGAACGGGCATTTGGCGTTCAACGATCCGCCGGTAGCGGATTTCGACGATACGAAGACGGTGAAGGTTGTTGAGCTTGATGAGGTCTGTCGTCAACAGCAGGTCAACGATGGCTGCTTCCCCAATATCGATGCCGTGCCTACTCACGCCTTGACGATGACCATTCCGGCCATTATGGCAGCCAAAGAGATTCACTGCATCGTACCCGGCCCCACGAAAGTGGATGCTGTGGAAAGGACAATCAACGGCCCCATCGCTACCGCGTGCCCGGCCTCCATCTTGAGGACACATGACAAGGCGACGCTATACATCGACCAGGCCGCCGGAACCAAGATTTTGTAGGCCGGGCCTAGGTTCGGGCATCACGCCACAACTCCGGTCGACTGGTTGAAACGGCGACCACGGGTGTCGCCAACACGGCCTCTACTTCAGTGCGCGTTTCGAGAAGGCCTCCGGCGATGACCGGGGGCAACTCCGAAAAAGGCAAGCGGTAGGCAATCGATGGCAGTACCAAAGCTGGGAGGATCTCCACTGCATCCGGACGGGAAGTTCGGATGACCTCAAGCCCTGTCTTTAGAGCCTCTGAATCAAGTGCAAAGAGGCGTTGCACGGTGAGCAGTCCTTCCTTGGCCGCTGCTTTGACCAAGAAACTGCGAGTGGTCAAAATCCCGCTGACCCCGATTTCATGAGCGAGATAGCGCATGCCTTCGGGGTCTTTTCCGATCCCGTGTAAAAGATCGACGTGGGCAAACAGAAGCGTCCCTCGCTCATTGCAGTAGCTGACCGCATCGCGCAGGGAAAAGATGGTTCCGGTAAGGAAGAATACAACCGGAGCCCGGGCGGCGCAGGCTCGCCGGAGCATGGGTAACGTCTTGAGTCCGGGAATCACTCGGGATCTCTTTAGTAATAAATGGAACTCCTCCGCTGACACTCTCTCGGGCCGCATGATCGGCATCTCCCTTCGGCTTGGCGAGGAATCTTTTCGTGAGGTGTACATCCGGTTCCTGCGGGCAAGCTAACTGTGGGGGCGATTATTGACAAATGACGGTGTTCAAGCTATTGTTAAGTTAGCCAAGTGAATAACAGTCAATGAGCAGGAGCGCGGCGATATAGAGAGGGCTCCTCCCCCCAGGGAGGAGTGCCTCTTTTTTTATGAGGTGGTAGAGTTGCTCTACGACGTGGCTGTAGTAGGCGGAGGTATCGTGGGGTGCGCTCTGGCGCGCGAACTGGCACGTTACCGACTGCGGATCATCGTACTGGAAAGAGGCAGCGATGTGGCTGCCGGGACGAGCAAGGCGAACAGCGGTATCATCCACGCCGGGCATCACTCGTCAAGCGGGACCCTCAAGGGTGAGCTGGAGTGGGTCGGCAATCAGATGTGGGACCAACTTCACGCTGATCTCGGCTTTGGCTTTAGGCGGGCCGGAGAGCTGACGGTGGCTCGTACGAGCGATGAGATAGCCACCCTCGAGGCTCTCAAAAAGCAAGGTGAAGCCAAGGGTGTACCGGATCTTGAGATCTGGGGACAAGAGCGCGTGCGGAAGGAGGAGCCCAACCTATCGCCCGAGATCGTGGCTGCACTGTATGCTCCTACCTCGGGGGTTGTAAATCCGTATGAGGCATGCATGCGGATGGCCTATCATGCCCGACTCAACGGCGTGGAGTTTTCGATGGAAACCCTGGTGACGGGCATTCAAAGCGAAGAAGAGGCGCTGGTTGTCGAGACCTCCAAGGGCTCTTTGCGGACCCGCTTTGTGATCAACGCCGCAGGGGTTCATGCCGATGACGTGGCAGCTTTGGCGGGTGTTGGGGATTTCACCCTCCGGATCCGCAAGGGCGAAGAGTATCTGCTTGACAAACGGCTGATGGGTATCGTCAAACGAACGATCTTTCCATGTCCCAGTGAGTTCACCAAAGGCATCCTGGTGATTCCCACCGTGGAGGGGACCATCATGGTGGGACCGACCTCACATTTTGTCTCCGACAAAGAAGATCTGACGACAACACCGATGGGTTTTGAGGAGGTTTTCCGGGCGGCAAGGGCCTTGGTGCCGGCGATATCTGAACGGGATTGTATCGCTCAGTTTGCCGGCCTTCGGGCCGTGGCTCCTTCGGAGGATTTCATCATCGGAACCACGGCCTTGCGAGGATTCATCAATGTGGCGGGCATTCAGTCACCGGGCCTCACGGCAGCTCCGGCCATCGCCCTCCGTGTGGTGGATATCTTGGTTGACGAAGGCTTGGAGTTGGTGCCTAAAGACGACTACGTCTCCAAACCTCCCCCGAGGATTCGTTTCGCGGAGCTAAGCCGCGATGAGCAGCGCCGCCTCATTGAAAAAGACCCGAGCTTCGGGCGGATTGTCTGCCGTTGTGAGCACGTGACGGAAGGAGAGATTCTGGAGGCCATTCGCTCCGGGGCTCGCACTTTGGACGGGCTGAAGTTCCGCACGCGGGCCGGTATGGGGCGCTGTCAGGGAGGGTTCTGTACGGCACGTTGCATGGAATTGCTGGCCAGAGAGCTTGAGATTCCTCTGGCGGAGGTCACAAAAGGCGGTCGGCCTTCATGGATAGCTGTGGAACCGACAGAGGAGGCGAAACCGCGGTGAATGCGATTGACAGGCCATTGCGTTCCGATTACGACGTGGTGGTGGTAGGAGGCGGCCCTGCCGGTATGGGGGCCGCCCTGGGAGCGCGTGAAGCCGGTGCCGAACGTGTGTTGATAATCGATCGGGAAAAAGAGGCCGGCGGGATTCTGTGGCAGTGTATCCACGCCGGCTTCGGATTGCACTATTTCAAGGAGGAACTGACGGGGCCCGAGTATGCCCAGCGATTCCTAAAGCAGGTCGAGGCGGCGGCGATCGATGTGGTCAGCGATGCCTTCGTCCTTGATATCGATCGGGAGCTCAATGTCACTTTCATTTCCAGCGCCGAAGGGATCGGGATGCACGCCGTGGCGGCCAGAGCCGTTGTGTTGGCAATGGGCGCCAGGGAACGCACCCGGGGGGCCATTCATATTCCCGGTGCCCGACCCGCCGGCGTCCTGACGGCCGGCCTCGCTCAAAAGATGGTCAATATTATGGGATGTCTGCCCGGGCGCAGAACCGTCATTCTGGGATCGGGAGATATCGGGTTGATCATGGCCAGGCGCCTCACACTCGAGGGTGTTGAGGTCTGCGGAGTGTATGAAATCATGCCGTACGCCAACGGACTTAATCGTAATATCGTGCAGTGCCTGCATGACTATGATATTCCCCTCACGCTCTCACACACCGTGATCGACATCCACGGCACTCATCGTCTCGAGAAGGTGACGGTGGCTCCGGTGGATGAACAGCTGCGGCCGATTGCTTCCCGGGGGCGGGATATACACTGTGATACATTGCTTTTGGCGATCGGACTGATCCCTGAGACTGAACTGGCCCGCCAGTTGGGAATCGCAATCGACAGGGTGACCAACGGTCCCGTCGTCTCCGGTAACATGGAGACTTCCATGCCCGGTGTCTTTGCCTGTGGCAACGTTGTTCACGTCCACGATCTCGTGGACTATGTCACTGAAGAATCGTTGTTGGCGGGGCGTAATGCAGGTGCCTATGCCCTCCGCGGGCGGCTCCCCGAGGACACGGTAACGCTTGTGCCCGGCGAGGGTATATCCTATTGCGTGCCACACAGTATCTCTGCGGACCGGGAGCATACCGTCTACCTGCGTGTCCGCCGTCCTCAGGAACGCTGCAGCATAGCCCTGGGTGAGCTCTATGAGAAGCGGTTGCGCTACGCTTTTCCGGCGGAAATGATCACATTGCGCGTCAAGCCGGAGCATCTGCAGGGCTTCAGCGGAACGACACTGCCGGTGGAATTGCGTGTGCCCTGAAAGGAGGCCATGATATGTCCGTGCCCATCACAGTGACGCAATATCTGTGTATCGGCTGCCCGTTGGGCTGCAGCCTGGAAGTGGAGCATTCCGGTCAACAGATCCGTGACATAAAGGGCTATCAGTGCAAACGGGGCAAGGACTTTGCCGTCGCCGAACACACCGATCCGCGCCGAACGCTGACCACCACCGTTCAAGTGATCGGCGGTACGGAACGTCGGTTGCCGGTAAAAACGGAGAAGGCCATCCCTCGGGATGAAGTGCTTCGTCTGCGCGATGAGCTGCGCCGGGTGGTGGTAACGGCTCCGGTCCGCACCGGTGACGTGATCATGCCCGATGTGTTCGGGTTGGGCAGTGCCGTGGTGGCCACTCGGGATGTAGAGGCGGTGTAATGATCAGACAGCGGCCCTTGATCGGGCCGCTGTCTGATCATTTCTATGGACAGGGACTCTCGAAGAGCTGGGCCGGGGAGATGAGATGCACACCGTGGGTGCAAAGGGCTTCGATCGCTTTATCCACATCGTCGAAGCGGAAAATCAGGACGGCGTGTTCATTGGCCTTGACTGTAAAGGCGTACATATACTCCACTCCGACACCCACATCGTGCGCGATATTCAAGATCTCCGCCAAACCGCCGGGCCTGTCTTTGACTTCCAAAGCCAGGACATCGGTAACCTTCACCACGGCCCCGGCCTCTTCCAGTACCGCTTTGGCCTTTTCCCAGTCGTCGATGATCATGCGCAGTATTCCGAACTGCTGTGTATCGGCCAGCGTCAGTGTGGTGATGTTGATGCCTGCGTCAGCGAGGGTTCGGATCACTGAACTGAGACGTCCTGTCTTGTTCTCAAGGAAAACCGACACCTGTTTCAGTTTCATATCTGGTCCTCCTTGCGGGTGTCAATGACTCGCTTAGCTTTGCCCAAGCTGCGGGCTATGCTTTGGGGTTCCACTAAGGTCACGATGGCCCTGATGCCGACCACGTCTTCAATCGCTTTGGCAAATCTTCTTTGCAGACTCTCCAACTCGCTGATCGTATCGCCCAGCATCTCTTTGGTAACCTCGACTTGCACTTCCATCTGATCGAGCCCTCCCTTGCGAGAGAGGATGATCTGATAGTGGGGCAAGTTGCGTTCGGCGCGTAGCAATGCCGCCTCAATCTGGGCCGGGAAGACATTGACTCCGCGCACGATAAACATATCATCCGTACGGCGACCGACTCGGGCCATCCGATGGATGGTTCTGCCGCACGGGCAAGGCTCCGGGATCAGCCTGGTGATGTCGTGGGTCCGGTAGCGGATGATGGGCATGGCTTCCTTGCTTAAAGTGGTGAGCACCAACTCACCCTCTTCACCTTCCGGCATCACTTCCCCGGTAGCCGGGTCGACGATCTCGGCCAGGAAGTGGTCTTCATGAATGTGCAGGCCGTTCTGCGTTGCGCACTCCGTGGCCACTCCGGGGCCAATGATCTCCGACAGCCCGTAGATGTCGTAGGCCTTGATGCCGGCCTTCTCTTCGATATACCGGCGCATAGGCTCGGTCCAGGGTTCGGCCCCGAACACTCCGACTCGCAGGGGAAGGGAACGCAAGTCCACCCCCATGTTTTCAGCCGCATCGATGATGTGAACGAAATAGCTCGGAGTGGCGCACATGGCCGTGACTCCAAAATCCCGCATGACCATGATCTGTCGGTCGGTGTTGCCGCCGGAGGTGGGAACGACGGTGGCACCCAGAGCCTCGGCTCCGTAGTGCGCTCCTAATCCTCCCGTGAAGAGTCCGTAGCCAAAGGCGTTCTGGATGATGTCATTTTGGTGCAGGCCCGCGGACAAAAAAGTTCGCTTCATCACGTTTTTCCAGACTTCCATGTCTTGCTGGGTGTAGCCGACCACTATGGGTTTGCCGGTGGTGCCGCTCGAGGCGTGCAGGCGAACAATATCGCTCATGGGGCTGGCAAACAGACCATAGGGGTAGGTGTCTCTGAGATCGTTTTTGTCAGTGAAGGGCAGAAGGCGGATGTCTTCCAGCTCACGGATGTCGTCAGGTTTGACGCCGGCACTGTCGAGACGCAGGCGGAAATGCTCGACCCGCTCATAGGCTCTTTTTACTATGGCCCGTAGCCGCTGAAGCTGCAGACAGCGCAACTGCTGCGGGGGCAGATAGTCCGAAGCGCTGGCCGGATGGAAGGTGCCGGCTCTATCGTTCCAAGAGACGCTCATTGAGTGCAACCTCCTCTCCCGAGAAGGAAGGCTTCTTCGTTGGCCTCATACAGCTTCTCCGGGAAGCGCCGCCGCAGTACGCTCAACCACGTGTCAACTTCGAAATCCGCATACCTGCTCAGTACTCCCAAGAGGGCTACATTAAGGGCCCTTTTGTTTTTCAACTGAGAAAGATCGATGTCTTGTGGCGTGATCATGAGGCCCCCTTCCCGAAGCTGGGGAGCATGCAAGGCTTCTTCTTCCTCACACATGATCACGATCAGGTCACACTCGTTGGCCGGGATCATGGGGCTGTGGACTTCGGATCCGAAGCGCACATCGCTGGATACAGAGCCGCCCCTTTGGCTCATGCCATGGACATCGGCCTTCTTGACGTCGTAGCCGGAACAAAAAGCCACGTCGGCCAAGATGTCAGAGGCGGTCACCACGCCCATACCGCCGAGTCCCGCAAAACGCACATTGGTCACCGCTGCGGGCGGCGGAGAGTCGGCGGACAACGTGCTTGTTTCCGCCGGATATCGCGCGGTCGTCGTCTGTCCGCGGGCCCTTTTTCTGCTGGCCAAAACACACGGTTGACGGGCGACGATAAGCGTCAGGCTGTCCGAAGCCAAGGCCTCGGCGACGGCCGCTTCAAAAGCCTCCGCCTCTTTGACCGGACTCAGGACATGTACATTGGCGATACCCATGGCTTTGGCCAGCTCTTCATACGACAGACGCGTCGAAGGAGAGCCGTCGAGCCGGTGCCCGGTGCCGGGATGCTCTTGCAGTCCGGTCATGGCCGTGGTGTCGTTGTCCAAGATGATCACGACATGACCCGTGGGCGGCGGATTGTAGACCATCTCGGCCAGTCCCGTGATACCGCTGTGCACAAACGTGCTGTCACCGATGACGCTGACCACACGTTTGGCCTGTTCCGGCGGCAGGACATGCCGCAGACCCAGACCGACCCCTATGGCCGCTCCCATGTCAATCATGGTGTCCATGGCTTCAAAAGGAGGCAGGGCGGCTAAGGTGTAGCAGCCGATGTCACCGGCTACGATGCAATCGAGCTGTTTGAGGATTCCGAACGTGGCCCGGTGCGGACATCCGGGGCACAGCTGAGGTGGCTTGCCCCCGGCGGGAGCCGTCTCAGGAGAACTGTCGCCGGCCACAATCCGTTTTACTCGATCCGCATTCAACTCGCCGAAACGAAAGACAGAGTCGTCTTTTCCTTTTACCTGACCTCCCACGGCGCGAATGGCATTGACCAACCACGGATCGTTCTCTTCTACGACCAGGCATTCATCCACCGAGTCTATGAAATCCAGGATGGTTTTCACGGGAAGAGGATAGGCCATACCCAGTTTTAGAAAACGTGCCTGGGGAGCCGCTTCTTTGCTGTGGAGGAATGAAACCCCCGCGCTGATGATCCCCAATTTCCGGTCGCCGTCCACCACCATATTCGGCCCTTCCGCCTCGTTCCAGGCCTGCAGATCGGCGAGTTTGCGGCGCAGCCGACGGTGTGCGGGCTTGGCATGAGCCGGGATCATGACGCGCTCTTGAATACTGCGTTCAAAACGCGGCTCGTTGGGCCGGCGACGCTCCTTTTTGGGGACAACCGGGCTTTTGGTGTGGCAGACCCGTGTGGTCATCCGGAAAATGACGGGCAACTGAAACCTCTCGGAGATGTCATAGGCTGACCACAGAAGGTCATAGGCCTCCTGGGCATCGGATGGTTCGAACAGAGGGACTCCCGCGGCCTCTGCGTAACGACGGGTATCCTGTTCATTCTGGCTGGAGGCCATGCCGGGATCATCGGCGCTGACCAGAACATAACCGCCGGTGACACCGGTGTAGGCCATGGTGAACAGGCAATCGGCGGCCACGTTAAGGCCTACGTGTTTCATGGTGACCAGCACGCGGGCGTTGGCATAGGCCGCGCCCAAGCCGACCTCGGCCGCCACTTTCTCATTCGGTGCCCATTGGGCATGGCCGCCGAGCAATGAGAAGTTCTCAAGGATCTCCGTGGAGGGCGTCCCGGGATATCCCGTGCCGAGAGCGACTCCACAGTGCGAAGCGGCAAGAGCCACGGCTTCGTTTCCACTGAGCAACAAGCGTTGTGCGTCGTCCATTGGTGATAATCTCTCCAATGCTCAATCTAAGTAGGGCATCCACAGATAGCAAAATCGCCTTTACAAGGAGATGCATTTGCCAACCGGAGCGTCAAATCCTCCTTGATATGTCCCGTGTCCAGAACCTGGTGCAGGGAGTTGGGAAATATTGATGAAACCACAGGCAGGGAGGCTGGATGCAGATGACGATGGTAGAATCTTGCGCCATGGCGGTGCCCGTTTTCCGCGATCTGCCGGCAGAGAGCCTGCAGCAGCTGGACGAAACCATGCAACACAGGCGTTGGTCTCGCGGTGAGACCGTCATGGCCCACGGAACGTTCATAGAGCATCTGGTGATTGTGGCCGACGGAGAGTTGAAGCTGGTCAGGACGACATCCAGCGGGCGGGAACAGGTGATCCGAGTCTTGGGTCCCGGCGAGTTTTTTGGGGAGATGGCTCTTTTCACACAAATCGAGCTCGAAGGGGACCTGATAGCCGCTGCGGACACCGGTGTCTGTATGGTGCCTCGCGCCGGGGTGCAAAAGCTCTTGCGCGTCCATCCGGAACTGAGTCTGGCTTTGGTGGAAGCTTTGGCTCAGCGGCTCTACGAGGCCGAACAGCTGATTGCTGAGTTGGGCTTGCGCGATGTCGGTCAGCGACTGGCGGCCGCTTTGCTCCGCTACGCTGAGGCGGCGGAGACTAATACGGTGAGCCTGCCCATCTCTTGGGCGGAATTGGCAGTGCGCTTGGGCACCACTCCTGAGACTCTGAGTCGCAGATTGAGAACTATGACCGAAAAAGGGATCATTGAGCAGAAAGCGCAGCGCCTCTTTGTCGTGGTGGATCATGAGGCACTCAGCGATCTGGCGCGAATCTGATCAATCTTGACGCGCGTCAATGCATGAGACCTCCGGGTTATGTCATGATACACCCGGGAGGCGATATGCATGAAACGTCAGATGATGATGCTGGATAATCTCAGCTGCCCTGCCTGTGCGGCGAAACTGGAAAAGGCCCTGCAAAGACTTCCGGGGATGATAAGCGCCAAGGTTTCGTTTGGAGCGGGCTCTCTCAACGTAGAGTATGATGAGACTCAGCTGCAAGAGGCCGACATCAAGGCCAGAATAAAGCAGTTCGGCGCCGATGTTTTGGGTTAAACCGGAATGTGCCAAGGCCCCGGCGTCGCTGCCGGGGCCGAACCTCCTTAGGATCATTGTGTAGGGGGGATCAGTGTGTCCAAAGCCAGGGTAATAATCACAAAACACAGTAAATTATTGGTTATTATTGCCGCCGGCCTCTCGATCATTGCGGCCTGGCTGTTTCCTGCTCATCACACACCGTTCATGGTCACCGCCGGAGTGATCGCGGGTCTTCCCGTGGTTCGATTGGCCTGGCTGGGGCTCATGGCGAGGCAGTTTACGATTCCCTTGTTGGTCTCCATTGCCGCCGCCGGGGCGCTGTGGATTGGGGAACCGTGGGAGGCGGCGGCGGTAACCTTTCTTTATATGTTTGGCAGCTACCTAGAAGACCTCACTCTGGCCAGAACGCGAGCGGCGCTGCGTACGTTAGTCGATATGCGGCCGCGCACGGCCAGGATCAAAGAAGGTGACGAGGTCCGGGTGGTTGCGGCGGACACCGTTGAGGCCGGACAGACCGTGGTGGTGTTGCCCGGAGACAAAGTGCCCGTCGACGGTGAGGTCTTAGCCGGGCAAGCTGCGTTGGATACGGCCGCCTTGACTGGCGAGCCGCTGCCCGCTGAGGTCGGAGTCGGCGATCAGGTCCTCAGCGGAAGTGTCAGCACGGCCGGATATCTGGAGATCAGGGCTTCCCGCGTCGGCGCCGATACGACCTTTAACCGCTTGATCTATCTCGTGGCCGAGGCTCAGGAGCAGAAACCGAAAGCGCAGAAGTTCTTGGATCGATTCGCCCAGTGGTATACGCCGGCAGTGATCATCAGCGCCGTCGCCATCTATGTCTTCCAAAGAGATATTGAGTTGGCACTGACGTTCTTGGTCATCGGCTGTCCGGGAGCTTTGGTGGTGGCGGCACCCGTGGCCACGGTCGCCGGCCTGGGCCATGCCGCCAAACGGGGTATTCTCATCAAAGGCGGCGA
>JBMNSS010000054.1:0-15662 GCA_050945315.1 Limnochordia bacterium
GCGGCCAACTGGGCACAAAGCAAGGCCGATGTGACATTGACCCGAAAGACAGCTTCCCAGTCTTCGACCTGCGTCTGCAGGAAAGACCCGTCTAAACCCAAAGCGGCCGCGTTGTTGACCAGAATGCCCAGTCTTTCTTCCTGTGCCCGGAACGAGTCAAACATGGCGCGGACTTGTTCCGGAGCCGACAGATCCGCCCACAGCGGACGGCATGTGCCCCCTGTGCTCTTTTCCAACTCGTTCGCCGCCCGTTGTGCGCCTTCAGATGATCGTCCGTGGGCGTACACGGTCACCCCCTCGCGCAACAAACGCGATGCTATAGCCCCGCCGATATGACCCGTCGCCCCTGTGACAATGGCTGTTTTCCCGTCAAGACCTTTCACTGGTTTTCACCGCCTACGAGATATCCGAACTACGTTGTTCCGCGTGTCGTACCCGACACATTGGCCTGCCCCAATCCGGCTTGGGGACTTGAGAAGAGTCTCAAGCCCCAAGCCGCTCACGCATGCTCAAGAGAGTGTAATCAACGCATACACCGCAAAGGCAGGCACATCTATGAAGCGCTCATCGCCGTCTGCCTTCACCTGCAGTGTGGCCTCGAATCCCTCAGGTGTCAGAAAGTGAGCCCTGCTCCCGCGTCCGACCTGCAGTCGGAGTGTTTCAGCCTTGCGGGGTGCCCGGTAGTTGACCAAGTGCACTGCCAGATCACCCGAAGGCAGTTCAAAAGCGCTGACCGTAACTTGAGTACTGCCAAACAGGCGGACGGTCAATCCGCCGGAGGCCGCCCCGGCCACCGCATCGACTATCAATCGCCAATCCCGGGGCAGCGGAATGCGCGCCGTGTAATCCAACGCTATCTCCGCCTCGGCTACCTGAGCGGGCAGACGAATGACCGAACCCGCCGGCAGATCCCCGAAGGGATCACCGGCGCGCTCCAAACCGCTCTCATCACGATAGCCGTTCTCCCCGATCATAACCAACTTCTTCCCTTGTTCCGCAAAGGCGCGAATGGCCGCACACTCGGACTCACTCAGATGCGACTGCCCGGCGAGCACCAGGACACTGAAGGCATCGAGTTCACTCAGATCGTCGGTGAACAGCGCTTCCCAAGAAAGACCGCCGCGCAGCAGCGCCTCTTCGGTGGCCAAACGGATACCTGTGGCCCGGCGAGTGTCATAGGCCTCTGAGGCAAAGGAGTACAAAACCGCCACGTCTTTGACTCGACGCGCCCCCTGCAGGCGAGTCTCATTGGCCTGCACGAAGCCCAGGTAGTCTTTCAGGGCTTGCCGCCAATCAGGGTTGTCTATGCGCATCCGGTCGCCTTCGCCCATGGGGCGCAGAGCCCAGTTGGTCCCCGGCACTCCGCCGTTGGCGGCCGCCTCCGCTATCTGTAGCTGTATGGACGCGGCTGTCTCGGGCAGACCCAGACGGTTCTCCCGGCCCCTTTGCCAGGTGGTGGAGACGACGCCATAGCCGATCGCCGCTGCGTGCTTGTAAGCCCGCACTTGAGAGATGAGTACCTCTTCATCCATGCCCGGAAACTGGCCGTTTTCCGCAAACAACAGATCCAACGGTTTGCCCACCGACGGAGCCCATACGCTGATATCATGCGCCGCATGCGGATTGCGCGGATAGGCAGGGTTGCCCAATATGATCACATCCGGGCGCAGCGAGCGGGCGTAGCTCGACAGATCGTCAAGATAGCCGGCCAAGGACTCGCACCGGAAGCGGACCCAGGCCTGGATGAGCGGATCGACAATGCTTGAGGGGGATCTCCTTTCCGGGGGCTGACGAACGGCATCAAAAGAGGCCAGGCCGAAGCGCTCACGAGGAGAGGGATAGCGCTCGCTCAGCCAGTCCCGAAAGGCCTTCTCGCAGTTGTCACAGTAGCACGGTTGGGCGTAGCAGTTGTCGAAGTGTATGCCGTCCAATCCGATCTCTTCGAGTCCGACCCGTATGACCCGTTTCATGTAGGATCGGAAATCATGATTCATAATACAAGGAGCCCAGCGATAATACGCCCCGCCCCAGGTGCGCGGCTGGCCCAACTGGTCGCGCTGCACCCAATCGACCGCTCCCGGCTCTTCATTTAAGAGTGACTCATAGTATAGGGAGCGTGACTGACAGTAACCCAACACCCGGATCCCATGCTCGTGCGCCAGCCCGACCAAAGCCTTCGTTCGCTGCTGCTCATCATGTTCGTGCCTTAACCCGAAACCCTTGAAGAAATGGGTGACAGCCAAGTTAATCCCGATGTCAGACATGAGTTCGACCAGCTCTTTGGAGTGCAACCTATCATACCATTCACTGAGCCAGGGGGCTCTGCCATCGACGGCTCCGGCATTACCGGACAGTCGCCGATAGTGATCCAAAGGCTCCCAGCCCCACCATGCCCAGTACAAGGGATCGGTTCCAGACTTCTGCGCAACCACTCAAAGCAGCCCCTTTCACTGTTGCTGACGCAAAGCCAGGCAAGCGTAGGTCTCCAGATACGGGACGACCACATGCCAACCGTCCTCATCGCTGACGACCGGCAACTGACTGCCCGACAGAGTCCGATCATCGGGTGTGTACAGCCAGGCCTGCACGCCTTCCTGCAGCGGCAGTCTGAATGTCACCTCCGCCATCTTCGACGGCCCGTCGTTTTCATAGTTGACCAGATGCAATACGATGGCCCCCGAGCGCGTCCGGTAAAGATCCGCGGCCACGTATCCTTGCGTCTTCACCGTCACCGGCAACGGACGCCGGGTCACCTGCCGCACCGCGGCGACCATATCATCGGCTTGCGGCGGTATGTGAGCGATGTAGTTCATGTCCGGCTTGCGATCGCTGCCCCAAGGCCTGATCCCTTTCAATACGTCCGGCAAGTAGACCACATTCTTACGGTTCACCAGATGATCGAGAGCACCTCGCAGACGCTGCCGCAAATCCTGGTCATATGTGCCGCACCGTCCGGCGATGACCAGCCCGCCCCCGGAACTGACGAACTCCTCGAACAGGGCGGCCTCTTCATCGCTCAGGCACGTCTGCCCGGCCAGGACGATGACGTCATACTCGCCCATGCGCTCTTTCTGCCCTGAAGGCAGGATCTCATGGGGTACCCGTCGCCAGATAAGAGCCTGTTCAAAGCCCAACAGAGCTGGACAGGCAGCCTTTGGATCGAAGGTCATCGACTCATACGACCAGTACAAGGCCACGTTGGCCAGGCTTTCGGTGTTCTCCCACAACTCTTCGTGATCCCGGTGGAAATGCATGTACTGCTTCAAAGTCGCGTGGACATGCGGGCGCTCGAAATAAGCTCCGTCGGGCGGTGTTCCCGGTCTCAGAGCCCATGTGGCGGCGACGACATCCCCTCCGAAGGCGGCGTGTTCGGCCAGATCCAGTTTCACTTCCGCCGGTGTCTCGGCTCGGCGCAGACGCGGCGAGGGAATCCCAAAACCCGGATTCAAGGCGGGCACCTGGGCGGTTTTTTCGGGGTCAGGGTCGCGGAGCCACGAGGTGCTCAGGCCCACGCGCCCGGCCGCTCGGGCCATGCGTGACCAACGGACGCGATTGATGACCTCTCCCTCACCATGCACATGCGGCAGATCCCAGTTTTCCAGGACTATGAGATCCGCCTGGTAACCGTCGGACCGCTCCATGGTGGTGCTGCCGAGATATGTCGCCACAACGGCTTCGGGATTGAGTCTCTTCATCTGTTGATGAAGGCGGAACAGTCGCTCATCCTTCACTGCGTTTCGGAAGGCGACCAGTTCCCTGTAAAGGGGATCCCGGGGATTGGAGGCCGGGGGGATACGGACGAAATCGAGGAAGCCGATTCCGAAACGCTCTTCGATCTCGGCCCGAGAGGCTTGTCCGTATTTATCTCTCAAGTACTCCCGGAAACGCTGTTGACAACGCTCACAGTGGCAATCATAGGTGCCGCCGTCCCAGTGCATGCCGTCCAGTTTGGCCTCCACCAATGCCTTGTATATGACGCGTTCCAGATATGTCATGTGCTCATCACACGTGGCACAGGCCAGCCAACGCCAATAGGCGCCGCCATAAGTGATCTTGTTTCCGTCGGCATCGACCATGGCCCACTTCTCGAGATCGGGAACCTCTTTCAGAAGGGTTTCGTAGACAATGGTCGTCAGTTGCAGGTAACCCAAAACGCGTATCCCGTAGCGGTGGCACAGCTCGACAAAGGCCGCCGTCTTTTCCATTTCCTCGACGCCCGACTCGATGCCGAAGCCCTTGAAAAAGCAGGTGGTCACCATATTGATCCCCAGCTCTGCCAGTTGGGAGACGATCTCTTCGGAATGCATGCGCTCATAGTACTGCGTATTCCACCGCGCATTCCAGATACCTATCGGCCCCGCGTTGCCACCCTGGCGGCGGTAATGCGCCATGGGCTCCCACAAAGCCCACACCCAGCGCAATTTACCCGGTTGAACCCATTCCGGGACCTGACTGTTCAGCTTGTCTTTCACTAAGACTTCCTCCTTTTCGGGGGCTGACGCCCCCCACTGCCGTTGTAGACGTGACTTGTCTTCCTGCCCGAATCCGCCGCTCAAGCTCCGGCGTGTTCATCAAAGATCATCTTGTTGCCGTCGTGCGACCGCCGTTTTCAAGGCGACAGATCAACTATCCGGATTTCGAATTCCTCAGACAGGGACTCTCTGTACAAGTACACGACACGGTCTCCCGCCGGAGAGAAATGAGGATTGCGCCCTTTGACGAGTTGACGCCTCGTTCCGGAAGAGACGTCATAGGCGACAAGCCACTCACCTTGATTCCAAACCAGAGTGGAGCCGTCAGGCGAAAGCGCCCATGAGTCGGCGTCGGTGATTCTTTGTACGCTTCGAGATGACAACTCACAGACGGCGATCTGGTTTTCTGAGACGCCCGCATACAGACCTTCGAGATTCAAGGAAATATAAACCCTGGTGCCATCGGGCGAGGGAACCGGGTTCTCTATAGCCGGATACGGTGAAATGCCCGTTTGGTTGCGTCCGATGAGGCGCTTGTTGTTCCCACCGTCGGCATCGACGCGCCACAGGGCCCCGTCTTTCGAGTAGTAAACGGTCTCACCGTCCGGACTCCAGGCGAGTCTTTCCATGACACCGGGAACCTGCTGTCGAGTAATGTTGGTGGTCTGTCCGGATGCAAGATCATAGACCATGATGTCGGCATCCGTCACGTAAGCCAGCCTTTGCCCGTCGGGGGAGAAACGCGGGTTCTTGCCTGAACCGATCCGGGTCATCTGAGTGCCGTCAGCGGAGACTACAGCCACCATGGAGTCACGCCCGTCCGTGGCCGTGCAAGCCACGTAATCGGCCGACGGAGACCAACTGTAGTGCGATTCCCTCGCTACCTCGACGGGGAGTCTTCGTTCCACACCGGTGGCGAGATCAAGGATGGATATCCTGCCGACACCGTTGTTTTGTGAGACGTAGGATATCTTCCTCCCGTCCGGTGCCCACTGCACAAGAGTGCGCTCGAGATCGCGGCGCGTTGCACTCCGTTCTCTCCCGGCATCCTCCGCCGATTCACCGGAGCCAGAGGCCCTAACCGGCATCGAGGTTGTGGACTCGATTGACGGGTGATCGAGGCAAGCTTCTTTGAGGGCCATGATGGCCTGAGCGATCAGCCTGCGATACTGATCGAACTCGTCATTGTCCCAGTCAAACGCCTCTTCATAGTCGGCGGCAAACTGGTCCCTCTGGTAATTAGTCTCTTTTACCCGGGTGTAGTAGTAGGAGTAATCCGGCCGAATACGGCTTTCCAGCTCATCAATCAGGGCCTGCGCTCTTAGCAGCGCGGTGTGTGACGAGTCTGTCGCCCGGGCCTTGGCCCGCTCCAACCATAGCTCCAAGGTCGCCAAGTAGAAGAAGTCGATTCGACCTTGGGTGACTTCTTCCATACCCAGGGTCGAGACGGGGCCGTCGGGACCGATAAGCGGCGGCGAATCATTCCAGGAGTCGTGGCGCGACCCATCCAGGGGGTTGAAAGGTGCTCTGCTTGTGTAGCTATACCATTCCCTGACGGCTCCCCTGTTCCGAAGCCTCCAATCAACATAGCCGCAGCGGAATCGTTGACGTCCCCAGGCGTAGAACCAGAGCTTCTTGTCAGCCTCAGCTATCTTTCTCGTGACCTCTTGGGTCATGCTGACCGCATTCGGTCCGATGATATCCGCCGGGGTGGTGATCATGAACTCCGCTTCACTGACAGGGTTGGTGAGCGCAATCAAGACCGCTTCAGGCACTTCCTCCTTGATCTCAGTCATGATCCTTTTGGCTTCCAGGTAACCCGGCATGCCGCTTTTCATTTCGGCAAATGTATAGAAGGCAATGTCCGGCCAGCCCTTTTCCTCTTTACGTTGAAGGACGTGCCTGATCTGTTCGATATACGGCTCAGAATCCGGGAGGGCTTTGTTCCCGCCGCTGAAGTAGCCATCGACCATCCGCAACATGCTGTAGTCCCCGAAGGTAGCAAAGCCCCTGAAGCCGTGTTTCATGTACAGCTCCATAAACCGGTCGAGATCAGCGTCATCAGGAAACCAATCGAAAAGAATCGTCGGGGCCATGGCCTGCTGTTTCATGTACGCCAGATCGCGGTCAACCAATTCCCACCGCTCTTCCTCGGACATCAACAACTCCCCGTATCTTTTGTAGGACATGTCTCCGTAATAGAGCCAGATCCTTTCATCGTCATCATCGTAGGTTTCCAGGCAAAACGGATAGACTTCCAGCTCCAGGTCCCACAGATACGGGGCCTCCCCTTGGGGGGTCACCGAAACCTGACCGCGGTACAATCCCGGTGCGGCATCTTGCGGCACGCTCACCGCTAAGATGTACTGCCTGTTCATCCCCTGCCGGTAATCAAGAGGCTTGTATTCCCGCATCAGCAGAGGTACGCCCCGATACTCCGCAGTGCGATGGCGGTAATCCAGGGGCTGAATCATGTACCTGACCCAATGCAGGGTAAGCGAATCGCCACTGATCGTGTTTCCGCGGCCGTCGTGCAGCGGACTCACGTTCACACTGACTTGCTCCATGTCCCTGATCGGATGCAAGGCGAAAGAAGCGATCTCCCTTTGCCCCTGGGCCGCCGAGAGTCGGATGGGCTTTCCGACTTCGTCTTGCCGCGGGATGGATTCGGCAAAGACCGGATCCATGAAATTGCGCACGAAAGGAACAAAACCGACAGACTGAAACTGATCGGCGATACTCCCTGACAGCTCCCCGTACTCACCCTTGACCAGGGTCACGTGATCCTTGTACTGCTGACGTCTGACAACGTCTATTTGCTCCAGTAGCTTCCGCCCCTCGGGTTCCAAAGCCACGGGACAAATCACTATGGCGTTGATGGCGAGCCTGGCGTCCTTAGGTTCTTCGGGCTGGGGCATGTCGAAACGGATGGTCAGTTGCCCGTCCGTTGCCCTGCCCCGCAACGCGAAAACGGCCGCTCCTTGCCGTTGGATGTACTTCTCCCAGATGGTCTCGGCTGTCCAATCCGGTGTGTATTCATACGAGTCGTCAAGTTCCTCAAAGAAGCGCTCGCGGAATCCCCGGCGCGGATCGTAGCTGAACACCTCATCCCCTTGGGCGCTTATCTGAAAAGGGAGCGTGTCGTAGAAGTAGCTCAAACCAAACAAACCGGAGTAGATCCATATCCTGTACTCACCGTCAGGCACGCCGACTCTGAAGAAGAGTGGCATGTCACCGCCCCGCCAGGATATGCAGTTGCCGGTGATACTGTCGGGAGCGGGTGCTACATCACCGCTCCTGACATAGGCGGCCAGATTCTGTCCGCCCGTACCGCGGCTGCCGGCGTGTATCCAGCCATATGTCGTATAGGGACGATAGAGGCTGTTGACGGTGACCGGAATAGCACCGGGCAAGAAATCGCTGCCGTCATGCCCCATCTGAAAGAACAATGCCTGCGCCTGATCGATAAACGGTGACAGATCAACATGTTCCGCCCGGGAAGGCCAGGCACATACCATCTCCAACAGCATAAACATGAGTACCGCAATGCCCGCAGCCGATCTCGCCCCTGCCAACCGCACCTGTCAATCCCTCCTCTTGCCGTTCGAAAGGCTCGATAAACGAACGTTGACTTACCGGAAAGGGCGCCGAGGGACGCCCTTTCCGATTCACGGTCATCACCTGCGAGACCAGACTTGCTGCAGCATGGCTTCCAACACGGGATGCAAGGTTTCCAGGACGACTTGAGGCGAACTTTCTCCATTGACTATCTTTATCAAGTGGTCGTTACGCAGCTTCTGGATGTCTGCAAAACCGGGCGGATTGGGCTGGACCACCGTTCGTTCGAAAGACTCCAGGATAGCCCGTCGGTTTTGGAAAGAATCAGGGGTGAAGTCAACCTGCGACGCCTTGGCATCGAACTTGAGGAAGTAATCGCGCAAAGCCCCCAAGCCGGCCGGGCTCAGCCCCTGGCTCATGGCCATTTCCTGTGCCGCGGGTGTCATCCAGTATTTCAGGAAGATCCACGCCTCTTCGGGGTGAGACGCACCTCTGGCCATACTGATTCCGGCCGCGCTGCCGTAGGTCACCGGCCCGGCGGGCGCTATCGGCCAGACTTCGACGTCCCAATCCCAGCTCAGTCCGCTGAATCTGCCGAACATGGCCTGGATGCCGCCCATCATCGCCAACTTGCCGTTCTTGAATGCCGCTTCCTCACCCCGTTGAGGAGAAGCAATCTGTCTCGTCTGGTAGATCTCATGCACCCATTCAAAGGCCTCTCGAACCTCGGGGCTAAGCAGATTGGAGTGGCGCAGATCGTCCGTCCATATCATGGTGCCCCAGAACAGAGGAGCCATCGTATACATGTTGACGGAGCCGAAGCCCCATTGATCGATTATGCCGTCACCGTCGATATCACGGGTCAGCTTGCGGGCATTGGCGACCAGCTCTTCGGTCATGTGCCAATCACGGCTCGGATACGGCATGCCATCGGCATCAAGTAGTGTCTTGTTGTACCACAGCAAGTGCGTACTAAGCTGCGATGGGATGCCCGTTACCCGTCCGTTGCTCAAAAAGGCATCCACTCCGCCTTTGGGAAAGAACCGATACAGATCCACCCGATCGCGCTGGACAAACGGGGTCAGATCGGCATAGAGCCCGTATTCAACGTTTTCCGCGTGAGTCTGCAGATGGGTCAAAGCAAGATCGGGAGGCGTTCCTGCCGCACTCCGTACAAAAAGCGCTTCCTGAAGACTGGACGCATTTCCCCCAAACGACTGCATCTCAACTTCCAAACCCTGATGCTTGTCTGCAAAATCCGCCAAGATAGGCTGCCAACGCACCGTGTCTCCCCAGACCAGGAACGTTACCGTAGTCTTCGCCGCCCCCGCCGAACCCAACACGGCACACATTATCAATGCGGTCACGAAAAGCCTTGTCCTACTCATCTTCATTATCGATGTTCCCTCCTTGTTCATATTCCCGGTTGACCGACGAGTCAAGAATCGACTCTGATCATCGTGACCTTTCATTTGCCTTGCTCGCGCCTGGGCGGCAGCCGTGGGTTACTGGCTTACATCCAGCTCACTCGCGACTGACCGCAACCACTCCAAGTACTCGGTTGTCTCCAGTTGCTTCACTTTTTCCAGCCAGTGAACAAATGCGACATAAGTCTTTTCCCGAGGCAACTGATCCTTCTCCCGCCACTGCTCCTCGATGTAAGGAAGCTCGGTGAACCGAAGACCTTTTTCCTCACACAATCGACGGGAAATATGATGGGCTTCATGACTGATCTGAGATCGCAGCAGTATCTCTCGCGCTTGCTCCTTCGGGACTACAACCACCCCGTCACAGTCACCGACCACGATGTCACCCGGATTGACCTCAACGCCGCCGCATTGCACGGGTACATTCATGCCGCCGGCGATCCGCGATGCTCCGGCATAGGGGCTTGCGGTTCTGGCAAACACGGGAAATCCGAGCCTCCTGAGATGGCCTGAATGGAAGACCGCTCCGTCCACCACCACCCCCGCCGCTCCTTTGTCGCGTATGGCAGAGGTCATCAAATGGCCCCAAACACCCGTTTTGTAATCTCCGCCGGTGTCGATAACCAGCACATCGCCCGGTTTTACGACATCCAGCACGCCTTTATTGATCATCGCTCCGCGCAGAGTCAGTGCCCGGCCGGCCATGTGCATGGATGGATCCAGCGGCTTGATCTGCGGATCCATAACCTGATCGATGCCGACAAAGCCTCCGATCTCCATGGTCTCCAGAAGTGAGAATGCCTCGATTAGCTCCAAATCGTTCCGTACCGCATTCCGTTCTGTGTCCGACATACCCGTCCTCCCGTCCGATTCTTGACGCAAAAGGCTTCCCGGTCGTGTCGAGCCTAAGGAGACTGCGATCGGTCAGCCCATCGCAAGTTGGCAATACACAACGCCTTCTGATCCACTTGTCTCTGTTATTCAACCGAGACATACAATTACACTGCCGTAGTGCAGTAAGTAGAATACAACACAGCTATGGCACACTCCTTTGTCTGTGCAAGATGATTTTCCGTTCTTTTTTTCAGCGACAACGGCTAAACGTGCTGCCCTGCCAGGGCTTTTTGCATCACGCCGGGCAGGATAGTCTCCCGGCGATACAGAAAACCAAAGCAACACGTGCATGCATGGGAGTGAAAAACGGACTGTGACCCGCTATACGCTGCGTGAGATCAGTGAGAAGGCCGGTGTTTCCATCAGCACGGTCTCGCGCGTACTATCCGGCAAAGGCCTTGTCAGCGATGATGCCAGACTCAAAGTGCACTCAGCCATCGAGGAGCTGCGACAAGGGGCGCAGATGAGCGTTCCCAGTCCCCTCACCGGGGGGCTGATCGGCTTTTTCATACCGGCCCCCATGAGCTACATACCTACACAGACGGTGGTTAATCAGACTCTCACCGAAGCCATTCGCACCCATGCGCAACGCCACGGCTGCAATCTTATTTTCAGTACATGGAGTGCAGGCAGCGGTCCGGCCACTCCCGGCGATAAGCTTCTGAAGGAGAATCGCCTGTCCGGCGCCGTCTTCGCCCGAACTCGTCTGGGCGATGAACAACACCTCAAGAAAGCCGCGTCGAGCCTGAAAGCGCCTGTCGTCATGATCAATCGCCTGTTCCAAATCGAAGGTCTGATGTGTGTCGGTGTTAAGCACGAACAAGTGGGTCAGTTGGCCGCTCAACATCTGATGAAGCTCGGACATACCGCCATTGCCATGATTGGGGGCCCGCAAGATACTCAGTCTTTCGCCGGCCGCGCCAAAGGCTTTCTTGATGAGTTGCGCGGGGCAGGTCTGGAGCCCAGACCCGAATGGACGGTCACTCCGCACTTAGATCCCGATGTCGTGCGTCAAGCGCTGGTACCCATACTGGACGAAGACGAACGCCCGACGGCGATTTTTGCCGGCAACGACCGCATGGCTCTCGTAGTCTTGCAGGAAGCGCAAAAGCGCGGTATCTCGGTTCCAACGGACCTCTCCGTGATCGGAGTGGACGGTTTGATTGAAAGCGAGCTGGCCATACCGGCGTTGACTACCATCAGCATGCCTTGGGCAGATATGGGGCGCCTGGCCGTGGATTTGATCGCTCAGTACGCGGTCTGTCCGCATATCAACAGCGCGACACTGACGCTTGATGTCTCACTCATTGAAAGGGAATCCACCGCACCTCCGGGGGGTTAAAAAGATGTCGCATGCCGTCTGGTGTCACGTCCATGATCTGTTGGATGAAGGGCCCGATGAGGCCCTGATGCGCATGAAAGATGCGGGGCTCAACGCCTTTTCGGTAGCCGGCACCTACCACGCCGGAAGATTCCTGCTCCCGCACAATCCAAAGCGCAAGGTGGTCATACTCGAAGACGGAGTCACCTATTTTCAGCCTCGGGCGAAAACCTACCCGAAACCGCTGCAACCCGTGGCCTCGACTCTTTGTG
Source organism: Limnochordia bacterium (assembly GCA_050945315.1). GTDB lineage: Bacteria > Bacillota > Limnochordia > DTU080 > DTU080 > DTU080. Next base: position 11,945 of record JBMNSS010000054.1, read on the forward strand.
CCAGTGGCGATCCGTATGAGACCATCGCCTCTGCCGCCGCCCGCCATGACATGCACATGCGAGCCTGGCTTGTCATGCTTCACAACAGCCGCCTGGGATCGACTCAGCCGACCATGACCCTGCAGAATGCTTTCGGTGATCGCTATTTGCACGGGTTGTGCCCTAACCAACCTGAAGTCCGAGAGTTCGCCATCGCTTTAGCCTCGGACGCGGCGCGCTATCCCGTGCAGGCTCTGGATCTTGAGGCCCTCGCCTTTATGGGCTATGAGCATCCCTACCATCACGAAAAGCGCGGCATAGCCCTCACACGCCTCGACTCCTTCTTACTGTCCCTTTGCTTCTGTTCAGCGTGCCGTGCGGATCTGAAAGCAAGAGGCGTAGATGCGGAGGCTTGCCGCGCCAAAGTGCAAGACTACCTTGCCGGGCGCCTGAAGGGCGACACCCGCGCTGCATCGGCGGTTGACGACGCGCAGCTGCTCGCGGCCTTTGAAGAAGTGCTGGGCGCTGACGGTGTTGAAATACTGAAGGCCCGGGAAGAGACCGTTGTCACCCTGGCCAGAGCCATACGGGAAGCCGTACGGCCCGAGGTGGAGGTCATCCTGCGCACCACATTTTCGCCCTTTTTCACAGGCGGCAAGAGCGCTCTGCGTCCCGATGCGGCGCGCAGCACCCGGCTGCCTTTGATGTTCACATTTTTCGGTGCCAATTCACAGAGCATAGGTGCCGAGGCCGATAGTATTCGTAAAGAGTGCTCCGAGCAGAGTATTCACGCCGGCATCATGGCCTGTGCCCCTGATACCAATGACGCATCCCAACTGCGGGAGCGCTATCATGCCCTCGGTAAAGGATGGTCCGGCGTCAGTTTCTACCACTATGGGCTGATGCCAGTTGCGAATATGGGTTGGATCAGGTCACTTCTTGAGAGTTGAGAACGTACAATCCCGTAGGAATAGGTCAGGTCTGTCACCTATGGCGACGGGCGGGGTCAGGCACTTTCGTTCGATGGTGTCGACATCGGATATCTGACGCGCCGGGTAAACCGCCTGTCTTAAGAGAGATATGATATCTTCCGTCCCGAACAGAGTTCACGGTGAAAACAGACGGCACAGAGAGGAGCCGCGAACATGCCGGAAGGGATTCAAGTACAGGCCGCCAGATCGCTTTGGGATGTCTTCGATTACATATCCGCCAACTGCCATGCTCCGCTTGTTCCCACTACCCTGGCCGCGTGGGAGGATATGGCGGCACAGCTGCGCGCCAGGCTGCATGACGCGCTCGGTGCTATCCCACTGAAGCCCATAGAGCCGGTCGTGCAATCACTGGGAAGAACTCAATTCACTGGTCATTCGATAGAGCGCCTGTCAATAGTCAGCAGACCCGGGTTCATCATCACGGCCAATCTGTACCTGCCGAGCGACTTGTCAGATCCGGCACCGGCCATTCTCTGTCCCCACGGCCACAGCGGACAGAAAGGCAAGGCACAGGAGAAGTATCAGTCGCTCTATATCGGCTTGGCGCGCAAGGGCTTTGTTGTCCTTGCGCCCGATGCCATCGGACTCGGGGAACGTTGGCCCCAGGGACACAACGGCATGGGTTCGCCCTTGTTGATCGGCACTTCTTTGGTAGGCATGGAGATCTGGGACAACATGAAGTGTCTCGATGTGCTGTGTCAGCGACCGGAAGTAGTTCCTACCCGCATCGGTTGCGTCGGCAATTCAGGCGGCGGCACCCAAACCATCTGGGTTACAGCCCTCGATCCACGGATAGGTGTCGCAGTCGTCTCGGATGCCACTACATCTCTGCAGTACAACCACGCCAAAGAGCGAGACATCTGTTTCTGCAACCTGGCCCCGAGGCTCATGGGCCACGCCGAGATGCATCACATTCTGGGGCTGGTTGCGCCGCGTCCTTTGCTTTTGGTCGGCGGATCTTTGGACAAGGTGTTTCCCTGGGATCTCCAGCGCAGTGTCTTTCGACAGGCCAAGCGCGTGTACGCCCTCTATGGAGCCGAGGAAGACATCGCTCAGTTCATCTCCGACGAACCGCATAGCCTGTCCGCCAAAAAGCGCGAGGCGGCCTATGCGTTTTTCCTGGAGCACCTGATGGGAATCACCGACCCGGAAGCCGCCGTCGAACCGCCCGATGTGCAGCCGTTGGCGCCGGATGACCCGGCTCTGATCTGCTATCCTTCCAAACCACCGGAGCTGCGCCGGTCCCTTGACGCGGTGATCCGTCAGGAAGCCCTCCAATACCTCACTGATTGGGAGCCCCCAAAAGCGCAAGACGAATGGCGAGCTTTCCGGCAACGTAAGAAACGGCGCCTGATGTCTCTCCTGCTGCGAAAAGACGTTCTGTCATCGTTCGCCGTGCGGCAGATATCCGCTCTTGTGTCCGACGATGCGACGGAACCCAAAGAGGTCGCCATCTGGTCTGATCACTTGACGCCGGTGTTGGGAACATACTCACAGCCGACGGGATCCGTCAGTGCCGCCCGGCTGATCATCGACTGTGACGGTCGGTATTCCTATTGGAGCCAAGGCATGCTGAAGGAAGCAGTCAGCGCAGGACATGTGGCTCTGGCGGTCGATCTTCGCGGTTGGGGAGAGCTGCAAGCACGCGAGCTGTCAGAGGACGGAATGGAAGACGAATGGGTGGCGGTGCAAAAAGGACTGGGCTACGATGTGCCTCTGTTGGGGCTGCGCCTGCAAGATGCGCTTGAGGCGATGAGATGGCTGAGAAATGAAGCGGGAGAGGTTCCGTTGGAGTTGTACGGACGGGGTCCGGGTGCCGTGATCGCTCTTTTGGCCGGAGTGATCGACGAGAACGCAAGCTCGGTGTATCTGGAGCAACTACCCGCCTCGCTGATACCCCCTACCGACCATCCGCGCCGGGATTTCGTGTCGCTGTTTGCTCCCCGCCTGATTTCGGATGTCGGCGACGTAGTCCACCTGGTTGGTCTTTTGGCCCCGCGCCGATGTCGGGTAGCATCGATCATGCCGGATACTGAGTTTCTCTTGTCCGGCGACAAAGCCATGGCCCCGGCATGGGCCTGTTACGAGGCTGCCGGGGCACCGGAGGCTCTATCGTTTTTGACCGACGGAACGTGAGGACTCGCCCGCAGGCGTTTCCATGGATGGCTTCCGAGCGGGATATCAGTCTTAGAAGACGACCTGAGACGGCGGTGTCAACAACGTCGCCGTGCCCGTGTGTACCTCAAAGACCATACGCAGCCTCACGTTCACGCCTTGGATCCGTATCAGCAACGTGTTACGGAAATCATACCGGGGATGGCCGGGAGTCTGTCCGAGTACATACTCAAACGGTGCATCGGTGCCGAACCAGCCTCGCAGCCACAGTCCCTCGCCGCTTTGCCATTCCAGACAGATCGGGGTCTTACTCACACTCTTGCGGGCATGAGCCAAGAAGCTAAAGACACCGGTCTCCGGCAACTCCTGTGTGGTGATATCCACCGGTTGACCGGGGAACAGCACAGTCGCCGGACCGTAGGGATGCACAATACAGGTGAACAGATGCGGCGTCTCGGCTGTGTAGACATCCTCGACATGAAGCAGCGGCGCTTGAAGAAGGATGCGTCGGCTGAGCACGACGCCGTCGCCCTCGGATATGGTGGCTTCGACGCGCCGTTGTTCAAGATCCGCATCAAGCTTGGCTTCAGTGATCTTCTGCTGAGGCCTGTCATTGATGAGGACCGTGCTGT
>JBMNSS010000055.1:0-15425 GCA_050945315.1 Limnochordia bacterium
TGCGGAGCCGTGGTCTATGCCACGGGGGACAGTGCTGGAAAGGCACATACCAATGGCGCTTCTGTAGAGGATGCCGAGGAAGAAGAAGGCGACGACATCTAGCCAGGTCGGGCGCAGCGAGGTGAGGGCCGTCTCCCTGATGTGTTGGGGGGCCGGTCCTTTTTTTGTTCTTTTTTTCCGGCCGGGGGGCATAGGTTGTACAGGAGGTGAGCCGGCGTGCACTGTGCCCTTGATGACATACTGGAGTATTTTCCTCCTTGGCTTCGTCAGGTCTTGGCCAAGCTGCCGACCGACAAGCGCGGGCAGCTGGAGGAGATCAGGCTTAGGTGCGGCAGACCGGTCATGGTGGTATCAAGCGCCGGAGACTTCTTCCTGGGCAATGACGGTCAGGCTGTCTCGCCCGGGGAGGGCTTGATCTGGCATCAGCGGCACGCCACCGAGTTTCTTGAAGCGATTACGAGAGCCTCTCTCTATGCCGTGGAGGATGACGTGCGAGCGGGGTTTATCACACTCCCGGGAGGACACCGAGTGGGATTGGTCGGACAGGCTGTGCTAAAACATGGGCGCTTACAGACCTTGAAGCATATCGCCGGCTATAACGTCCGTCTGGCCCGGGCAGTGCCGGGAGCGGCAGACGGAGTCTTGCCTGCCCTGATTCGAGGTGATCGTCTGTTTCACACCCTGATTGTCTCCGCTCCGGGTTGCGGAAAGACAACCTTGTTGCGGGATTTGACGCGGCAAGTGTCAAGCGGCATTCCTGCCCTCGGATTTTCAGGGCGCAGAGTGGCCGTGGTTGATGAGCGTTCTGAGTTAGCCGCCTGTTGGCGTGGGGTACCTCAACTGGATGTCGGACTTCGTACGGATGTCTTGGATGGCTGTCCGAAGGCTGAGGGGATCATGCTCTTATTGCGTTCGATGTCGCCCCAGGTGATTGTGACGGACGAGGTAGGCAGTGAGGCGGATGCCGCGGCTTTGGAGGAGGCCCTGTTTGGAGGCGCGACTCTGCTCGTCACGGCACACGGGACTTCATTGGAGGATGTTCAACGGCGTCCCGGACTCGCCCGCTTGGTCCGTTACGGAGCCTTTGAACGACTGGTTGTGTTGAGTCGCAGAAGAGGGCCCGGCACTATAGAGCGGATCGCTAATCTGACCCGAAGCGGTAGGGACGTGAGAGACGATGAAGGCATTGGGGGCCGTCTGCATTCTGATCGCCACCGTGCTACTGGGTGAACGGGCGGCGCAGAAGGAACAGCGCAATCTGAGCACGACAGAGAGCCTGCTCAGGGCCTTTGCAGTCTTAGAATCTGAAATTGCTTTCTTGGCGTCTGATCTGGAGGAGGCTTTTGAGAAGGCCGCCGCTTCGGCAGCGGAGAGTTCGGAGCTTTTCTTGCTGGCCGCCCGGTCGTTGCGGAAGGGTGTGAGGGCCCGGGAAGCCTGGCTATCCGCTTGCGTGTCCTGGGGACAAAAAAGACAGCTGCCCGGCCGCCAACTGGACGTGCTGAAGGGCGTAGCCGCGGCCTGGGGACCGTGGAGAGCTGAAGACCATGTTCGTCATCTGCGACTGGCGCAAAAACTCCTGGCAGACGAACGACGGATGTTACATACCCGGGTCGAAAACGCTTGTCGTTTGTGGCGATATTTAGGAGTAAGCAGCGGCCTGCTTCTTGTAATTCTACTTTACTGAAAAAAAGAAGAGGAGTTAACACCTGTGGATATTACGGCGATATACAAAATAGCGGGATTAGGAATCATTGTGGCCATCCTACACATCTTCCTGACGCAGGCGGGAAGACAGGAACAGGCCCAGATGCTCTCTTTGGCAGGTGTCATCATCGTCTTGCTCTGGCTTGTCCAGATGATATCGCGGCTGTTTGCGGATGTAGAGGCGGTCTTTCGCTGGTGGTAGTCATGCTTTAGGGGGGCTTGGCAATGCAGGAGATCACTCGTATTGTGGCCATGGCCATTGTAATGGCTGTTCTGCTTACTTACTTGCGATCGGCCTCGCAGGGTGCCCTGGCCTCTCAGCTGGCCATAGCGTTCATGGTTACCTTGCTCTTCTTTCTGCTCCCGCCATTGCAGCAGGTTATGCGGCTGTTTGTCGACCTCGGCAAGAGAGCTCAAATTCGCAGTGTCTACATGGCGGTGGTTCTCAAGGCCGTGGGTACGGCATACATAGCGGCCCTCGGTGCTCAGCTGGCCAAGGACGCCAAAGAAGAGACCACCGCCGCGGTGGTTGAGATGGCAGGCAAGGTCTTGATCATGCTCTTGGCCGTGCCGTTGGTAGCGGGGATTATGGAGGCACTGGTAGGTCTTATGCCATGAGGTTCCTTCATCGTTACACAGCCGGATTCTTCTGCCTTGGCATGCTGCTGGTCGTCGTCTCCTGTGCCCAGGCCGCCGGAGTGCCCAAGCCGGTCGAGGATCAACTCGCCACCTTGGCCACGGCTGAGATGGAGGCTTTCTTGGGTTCCCTGCAAAGCGATCTGCGACGAGAACTGCCACCTTTTGACTTGGCCCGCATCATTTCTGATGCGGGGAACGATCTGGGTTTCGACCCCGCCGGTATGATGCGTCGCCTGCTCTCCTTCGCAGTGCGGGAAGTGACGCACCATCTCCACTTGCTGGGACAGTTGGTGATTCTCGCCGTCTTCTGCGCGGTGCTCAAGAACTTGGCCAATGTCTTCCCGGCGCAGGGGGCTTCGGATTTGGCCCTGGCGGTATCATTGTTGACCCTGCTTTATATGGCCATCCATTCCTACAGGCTGGTGGTGCATACTGCGACCGGCGCCGTCGATACCATGGTCTCTTTTATGCAGGCCCTGTTGCCAATGATGACGACCATGCTGGCTGCGGTCGGGGCAGTGACAACTGCCAGCGTCTTCCATCCTTTGCTCTTCATGGCCATCAATCTGGTCGCCGCGGTGGTCAAGCGCACGATCCTGCCCATGGTGATGTTGACCACGGTCATGGCCGTGCTTGGCACCCTGTCGCGGGATTTTCCCATGCGCAAGCTGGCCGCTTTGGTTCGTCAGTGGGCCCTGACGCTGTTGGGAGTCTTGTTCATCCTCTTCTTCGGAGTACTTACGGTGCGTGGAACAATAGCCCCGGTCTCTGACGGTATGGCGCTGAAGACGGCCAAGTTCCTGACGGGGACCTTCGTTCCTGTGGTGGGAAGCCGTATGGCCGAGGCTCTGGAAGTGATCGTCGGTGGCTCTATGCTGATCAAGAATGCCATCGGCGGCTTTGGTATGGCAGCCGTCTTCACGCTTATGATATTTCCCACTGTTAAGGTCTTTGCGATCTACATGATCTATCGCCTGGCGGCGGCTCTGGTGGAGCCGATCAGCGACGAGCGACTTGTAGAGGCTATGAGTGCTTTGGCCACCAGTTTCTCTCTGGTCATCGCCTGCCTGCTCACGGTTGGGCTGATGTTTTTTGTCAGCATCACCATTTTGATCAGCATCGGCAATGTGCCGACACTTCTACGTTAGGGCGGTCAACGCTTTGTATGAGCTCATCTATGCATGGACCCAACAGCTCGTTTTTCTCATCTTGTTCGTGACTGTGGTCGAGATGATCTTGCCGGCCGGTGAGCTGCGCCGCTACACCAAGATGATCTTAGGTCTGGTCGTTATCTTGGCCATTCTCGATCCGCTGCTGCAGTTTGTGCGCGGACCGGGCTGGACGGATCTGTTGCCGGACGTTTCCGCCGCCCAGGCCATGGCGACCGGGGAAGCCGTGGAGGCAGGCAGGCAGATCTTTCTCCGTGCGGCGAGAGCGACACAAGTCAACCTGTTTGAAGAGGCCAGAGCCCGAATCGAGGCCGTTGAGGGAGTGGAGCAAGCCTTCGTGGATGTGGTCGAAGATCGGCTGCGAGTCAGCATCTTGATGAAGGTCACAGCCGTCGAGGCGGATGTGACAGAACGCGTGGAGTCCCTGGCGAGATCCTTCTTTGGTGTTGACAGTGTCGTCGTGCAAGTGGAAGCAAAGCGGGGAGGGCAGTGACATGTCACAGCGGGAAAACTCTTGGATGCGCTGGTTACAGGGCAAGCCGAACGCTTCATCGGCAAAAGAGGCAGGCGGCAACTTGTTGTTGGGAGGTGCCACCGGCCGAGGTTTGGCCGTTCTGACCCTGGTAGGCGTCGCCCTCATGGTGTTAAGCCGGGGAGGCGGACCACCGGTGCAACCGACATTGACGCCCGCGCAGTTGACAGAGGCCAGTCCCGCGGTCAGTTTTGAAGAACGTCTGGCCCGGGAATTGCGCGGGATTCTGGGCCACATCGAGGGTGTCGGTACGGTGGAAGTCTTTGTGACCCTCGAGGCGGGGGAGGAGGTGGAGATCGCCGAAGAAGTGACGATTCAGCGCACCGTGAGCAATGAAGATCAAAGCGGCGATCTGCATGAAAGCAGACGTCCCGTTACCTTGCGGGATGATGCGGTCCGAAGCGAGAAGCCTCTTGTTCTCGTCGAACACAAACCCAAGGTTAAAGGAGTTGTCGTGGTGGCTCAGGGGGCCTCTTCCCCTCAAATACGTTACCGCTTGTCGTTGGCGGTGCAGACGGCGCTATCTGTGCCGGCCAACCGGGTTGCCGTCTTTGCCATGCGTCCGGTGGACGCATTAGGGAGGTGAGAGAGGATGATGATCGTGGTTGAACGCCAGCGCATCTGGCGCATAATACTGATGCTTTTGCTGTTTGTGATCCTGGGTCTGCTGTACTTGGCGGCCCGTCATGAGCGTGAGACCCGGATCTCGAATCCCACCATAGGTGTGGTAGCTCAGATTCCGGAAAGACCCGTCGAGCATGTTGATCGTGTGGCGGCTCAAGTCTTGATCGAACCAGCGCCGGCCGTGTGCTTTGATGAGTACAGAATCGAAAGAGATCGAGTGCGGGCCATGCAGATCGATTTGCTGCGGGCCGCGGCAGCCGAAAGCGGCATCAGCGAGGCGCGCAGGACTCAACTGACCACGGAACTGTTGGCGCTGCTCAAACGGAATGAACGTGAGATTCAGACGGAATCCCTATTGCGCGCCAAGGGTTTCACTGACGCGGTAGTCGTCTTGGCTGATGACACTGCCAGCGTTGTTCTGCCCGAGGTTTTGCAGCAAGAGGAAGCGGGCTTGGTGGGAGAACTGGTGTCGAGGGTGGCCAATGTGGCTTTGGAGCGGATTGCCATCATAGACGGGGCGGGAGATGCTTAGGTTTTATCATGGAAGGATATGCCTGTCCGTGAGTAGAAAAAATGATGGCTATATACCTATTTGCCACGAGATCATCAGAGGGACGTTTATATATACGCTTTGGCCATAGAAGGATCTACGAAGGAGTGGACTCTTGGATATCAAGGAGATCAAAGAGCTCATTCGAGCTCTTCAGGCAAGTGACATTGCTGAATTCACTCTGGAGACAGAGTCTGTCAAGTTGTCTATTCGTAAACAGACTGCTTTCAGCGCTCCGCCCGTGATGAGTCCGGTTGCCACGGGTGTGACGGTGCCGACCGTCACACCTGCCGAGGAGCCTCCGGCGGAGGCGGCACCGCTCCCACCCGAGGAAACAGCCGAAGATGCCGTGACGATCGTGGCCCCGATGGTCGGTGTCTTCTACCGGGCACCGGCACCGGATGCAGCGCCTTATGTGCAGGTTGGTGATGAGGTCGAGGTGGGGCAACCGCTGTGTATTATTGAGGCCATGAAACTCATGAACGAGATTGAGTCTGAGTTGAAGGGCAAGATACTGCAGATTCTCGTGGAGAACGCCCAGCCGGTGGAGTATGGGCAGCCGTTGTTCGTGATCCAGCGCACTTGACATCTTACCGGCACTATAGGAGGCGTCTCTGTGTTTGAAAGAGTTCTGGTAGCCAATCGCGGTGAGATTGCCGTGCGGATCATCCGGGCCTGCAAAGAGTTGGGAATAGAGACCGTAGCCATCTATTCGGACGCTGACCATGATGCTTTGCACGTCCGACTGGCGGACGACGCTGTATGTGTCGGTCCGGGTCCGGTTTCACGTTCGTACTTAAACATCCCGAATATCATAAGCGCGGCTTTGCTTACCGAGGTCGACGCTCTTCATCCCGGCTATGGCATGTTGTCGGAAAGAGCTCAGTTTGCTGAGATCTGCGAGACTCACGGCATCAAGTTCATCGGGCCGTCAAGCGCCACCATCGAGCTCATGGGTGACAAGGCCCAGGCCAAACAGACGATGCGTGAGGCCGGCGTTCCGGTGGTGCCCGGCGGCGACGGGGTGGTGACCGATGAGGCCCAAGCGGTGTCAGTGGCCGAGGAGATCGGCTATCCCGTGATGATCAAGGCAGCTGCCGGAGGGGGAGGCAAAGGGATGCGCGTGGCTCGCACTCGAGCTGAGCTATCCCGTCTGTTGGTTCCCGCTCAAGCCGAAGCTGAAGCTTCATTCGGTCGACCTGATGTCTACATCGAGAAGTTCTTGGAAGATCCGCGTCATATTGAGGTGCAGGTCTTCGCCGACGATCACGGGCATGTGGTACACTTAGGCGAGCGGGAATGCTCGCTGCAACGTCGGCATCAAAAAGTCCTCGAGGAAGCTCCGGCACCCCGACTCGGTGATGATCTACGCCGACGGATGGGAGAGATCTCAGTCCTCGGGGCCCGCCATGTGGGATATTCGGGAGCGGGGACGATGGAGTATCTCGTGGACAAGTCCGGCCACTTCTACTTCATGGAAATGAACACTCGCATCCAGGTCGAGCACACCGTCACTGAGATGGTCACGGGGCTTGATCTGGTGAAGGAGCAGATCCTGGTTGCTGCCGGCGAGGAACTCTCGTTTACCCAACAGGACGTAGTCATACGGGGCCATGCCCTTCAGTGTCGTATCAACGCTGAAGATCCGGATCGGGATTTTATGCCCTCACCCGGAACCATCAGTTTCTATCACGCCCCGGGCGGTCCGGGGGTACGTGTAGACAGCGCGGCCTTTGCAGGTTGCGTCGTGCCGCCGTTTTATGACTCATTGTTGGCCAAGCTGATCTGCCATGGAGTCACCCGGGAAACGGCTATCGCCCGTATGCTGGCCGCATTGGACGAATTCTTAGTCGAAGGAGTGGCCACCACCATCCCGGTCCATCGCCGTCTGCTCCGTGATAAGGCGTTTCGGCAAGGTCATCTATCCACAAGGTTCTTGGAACAGTATATGACGGGAGGGGACTGACATTGTCAGAACCACGTGAGAGAAGTGAGCTCGGGGAGCTGAGGATCGCCAACGAAGTAGTCGCCGTGATAGCGGGTCTTGCCGCAACGGAGGTGGACGGCGTGGCGGGGATGAGCGGCGGCATTGCCGGCGGCATCGCCGAGATGTTGGGTCGCAAAAACCTCACCAAAGGCGTCAAAGTCGAAGTCGGGCAACAACAGGCGGCAGTCGATCTGTTCGTGATCGTCGAGTATGGGGTGCGAATCCCAGAGGTCTCACTGAATATCCAACAGAATGTGAAGCGGGCCATTGAAACCATGACCGGCCTCAACGTCGTTGAGGCGAATGTGCACATTCAGGGAGTACACCTGCCTATCGAAGAGTCGCGTGCGGAAGAAAGCCGGGTGCGATAGAAGGTGGGGTGCCACCGTGTCTTTGCTTGACCGGGTGACCGGGACCGTCATAGCGCTGCTGTGTATGATCTTGGCCACACTTTTGATAGCCATTGCCTCGGGTTGGGAGGCCTCGGGGGCCGTAAGTGTGTTGGTCAACCGTTTGCGTGTGGCCCCTTGGCAGACGGCGGTGGTGGCTGTGGTCATACTTGGAGCGGGTTTGCGGCTCTTGGGCCGGATCTTTCCCGAACGCGCCGAACGCGTTTTGGTGAACGAGACCGAGTTCGGAGAAGTTCGAGTAGCCGTGCAAGCTGTCGAACAGGGCGTTCTTCGTGTCTTGCAGCAGATGCTCGGGGTGCGCAGCGCAGATGTGAGGGTCGTTTTGACCGCCCAAGGAGCGGACGTGCGCCTCAAGTTGGCGGTCACAGGTGATCTCACCGTACCTGATCTGTCCACGCGAGTACAACAGTCGGTTGAGAAGTATGTCCGGGAAACCATCGGTGTTAAGGTGAACAGCGTATCAGTCGAGATAGCGGCAGTCAGCGCGGATGTACGACGGGTTGAATAGGAGGCCCCTGTCGATGCGAGAACCCTGGCAGGTCCTGGAGTTGCTTTTACGTCACCGGGGCAAGATCATTGGCGCCATAGTGGGCGTACTCTTGAGTTGGATGGTGCTGGTCTTCGGTGTCTGGCGCACTCTATTTGTAGTCTTTTGCATGGCGGTTGGCGTGTATGTGGGGGCGCGTATCGACGGAGACGAAAACGAGGTATGGCGGCGAAGAAACTGAGAGGTGAGAACTTGTCGAACAGGAGGTTGGCCAGGGAAGCCGCTTTGAGGGCGCTGTTCCAAGTTGACGTGGGACAAAGTGACCCGGATGAAGCACTGGCTTATAACACACACGAGTTGGCCGTTCCGGAAACCGCAGCTGATTTCTCAAGGTTGCTGGTGCTAGGAACGCTGGAGCATTTATCGGAGATTGACGCTCTGATAGGCCAGTATACCGTCGGTTGGTCCGTGGAGCGTTTGCCGCGTACCGATCGGGTGGTCTTGCGTCTCGCCGTGTTCGAACTCGACCAACTCCGAGATCAGGTACCGGTGGCGGTGGTGATCAACGAAGCAGTGGAGCTGGCGAAGATGTACGGTGACGCGACCTCCGGCCGTTACGTTAACGGCATTCTCTCGAGCATCGCTTCCGCCCTGAAAAGAAACGACGACGGTGAGCGCGGCAAACGCTCCGTGCCCCGGGCGATACAATGACACCGGTAGCTGTCGGTATTGATACGAGCGCCTATACGTGTTCCGTGGCCGTCATGGATCTACGGGGCGGACTTCTCAGCGATGTCAGACTGCCTTTGGAAGTACGACCGGGAGAGCTGGGTTTGCGTCAGGGCGAGGCGGTGTATCAGCATGTTCGCCGCTTGCCTGAGGCCTTGGCGAGGGCCTTCGACCCGGATCTTCCGTCAATGGGCGTGCGCGCCGTCGCCGTAAGTCGTACTCCCCGTCCTCAAGAGAAGTCTTTCATGCCTGTCTTTTTGGCCGGATACGCAGCGGCCGGCGCGATAGCCTCTACGCACGGTCTTCCGTGTTGGGAGGCCTCCCATCAAGAAGGACACATCTGGGCGGCCTTGTGGGCTTTGCCGCCCATGGAGACGACTGACATTCTGGCGGTTCATCTATCCGGTGGCACGACTGAAGCAGTGGTGGTTCAAGGCGTGGGGCAAGAGCATCTGATCCGTCCTGATCTGCATATTGTGGCCGCCACCGGGGATATCAGTGCCGGACAGTTTGTCGACCGGGTGGGTAACGCCCTCGGTCTGCCTTTTCCGGCGGGTCAGCATCTGGAGCGATTGGCGGAAGAAGGCGAGCCAGGCAGTGTGCGCCTGCCGGTGAGTGTTCAAGGTGTGAGACTGTCTTTCTCCGGTCCGGAGAGTGCTGCCCGGCGAGCGATCGCCCGTGGGGCGGACCCGGCAGGAGTGGCCCGCGGTGTACTGGAGTGCCTGGCAGAATCTTTGGAACGCTGGCTCTTGTCAGTGGTTACGGCGACCCGGACCAGGGATATTGTCTTGGCGGGTGGCGTCGTTGCCAACCGTCTGTTGCGTCAGTCATTGGAATCGAGCGGGCGCCTTTCCGAGTGTCGGCTCCGGTTTGCTCCGCCAAGCCTAAGCGGAGATAATGCCGTCGGATTGGCCGCTTGGGCTGCGGCGCGCCTGATCGGTGGGCCGATAGCCGCCCTCCCCGGTCGGTGCATATCCCTATGATGTGCTATACTGAACGGTAGGCACGTGTCAAATCCGCAACGAGTAGGTGGGACATGCGTCAGGACGACCGGATGTGGCAAGAAAGCGAGTGCCTCACCGTCTATGAGGTGACGCGCATCGTCAAGTCTCTTATCGAGGAGACTCCCCCGCTGAGAGATCTTCTGGTTACGGGCGAGATATCAAATTTCAAACACCATTCTTCAGGACATATGTATTTTACGCTTAAGGACAGCAAGAGTCGCCTGCGTTGCGTCATGTTTCGAGGCCACAACTCTCGAGTGCGTTTTCGCCCTGAAGATGGATTGACCGTGATCGTTCGAGGCTCGATCGGTGTCTACGAAGCTTCGGGTGACTATCAGCTCTATGTGCGTGAGATGCATCCGGCAGGACAAGGAGCTTTGTTCCTGGCGTTTGAGCAACTCAAAAAGAAGCTGGAAGCTGAGGGCCTGTTCGCTGAAGAGCGCAAACGCCCTCTGCCGTATCTGCCGCGGACGGTGGGAGTCGTCACCTCCCCTACGGGGGCGGCCATTCGCGACATCATCAGCGTATTGAGACGGCGCAATCCGGCCGTTGGGATTCTGTTGACTCCTTGCCTCGTACAGGGTGCGGGTGGGCCGGCGAGTGTTGTCGCCGCTATTGAGTTGATGAATAAGGCGCGTCTGGCGGATGTGCTGATCGTCGGTCGTGGCGGAGGTTCTCTCGAGGAGCTATGGACCTTCAATGATGAAGCCGTGGCGCGTGCTATCGCCGCCTCGGCGATCCCCGTAGTCTCCGCCGTAGGACATGAGACGGATTTTACCATAGCTGATTTTGTCGCCGATCGTCGGGCACCGACTCCGTCAGCGGCAGCGGAAATGGTGGTGCCGGAACGGGCGGTTCTCTTGCGGCAGACCACAGAGCATCGCACGCGCTTGGACGGCGCCGTGCGTCGCCTGCTGAGCAGCCGACGCGATCGTCTGCAGCTACTGAGTGCCAGCCCTGCTCTCGTGCGACCCTCGGACAGGATCGATCAACTGCGTCAACAGGTGGATGATCTGGCCAGGGTTGCCGAGGACAATCTGATGCGGAGATTCTCCGCGGATCAGGCCCGGTTGCAGACATTGTTGGCGAAACTCGACAGTCTGTCTCCGCTGGCGACGTTGGCCCGAGGATACTCCATATGCCAGTTGGCGGAAACGGGCGATGTGGTGCGGAGCATCTCGCAAGTACAAGTCGGCACCCACCTTGAGGTGCGTGTTGATGATGGCACATTCGGTTGCCGGGTCGAAAGCACGGGGGCCGGGTCGAATCAGGTGCCGCTGCCCATTTGAGAGAAAGGGTGTTGATGATGGGTGACCAAGCCCCGAAGATGGACTTCGAGGAGGCCATGGGCCGTCTTGAGGTCATTGTGCGTAAGCTCGAGGCCGGCGACATCAAATTGGATGAGGCTCTGCAGCTTTTTGAAGAGGGCGTGGCGTTGAGTCGGCACTGTGCCGCTCTATTGGATCAAGCTGAGAAACGAATTCAGGTCCTTGTTGATGTTGAGGGCGCGGACCCTGTAGTTGAAGAGTTCGATAATCCGCCACCGGGGGTTGCATAGTGATGTCGTCCGACTTAGAGAAGTATATGCAACAGATGGCTGCCCTGGTCGAAGAGGAATTGGATCGTCTTTTGCCTTCAGAGTCTGAAGCCCCCGGGCTCATTCACCGGGCCATGCGTTACAGCACCTGCGGCGGGGGCAAGCGCTTGCGAGCCATGTTGGCCATGGAGGCGGCAGGGCTGCGGGGGGAACCGAAGCTCCGGGCTCTTCCGGTGGCGGCCGGCGTGGAGATGATTCATGCCTACTCACTTATTCACGATGATCTGCCTTGTATGGACGATGACGACTACCGCAGAGGGCAACCGAGTAACCACAAGGTGTTCGGAGAGGGTTTAGCCGTCCTGGCGGGTGATGCGCTCCTGGCCGAGGCTTTCGTCGTGTTGGCTCGCTTGCCGGAGCTGATCGGCTTGTCATCGGAACTAACCGTCCGTGTTATGGCTCAAGTGACCGAAGCCGCCAGTACTAAGGGTCTGGTCGGGGGCCAAGTGGCGGATCTGCAGGCTGAGGGCGCTGACGTGGAGGACGATTCGGCAGATACGCTTCGCTTTATCCACGAGCGCAAGACCGGGGCCCTGTTCAGAGCCAGTCTTTTGGCCGGGGCTTTGGTGGGCGGTCTGGACGAATCGGATTTAGCTGCCGTGGACGACTATGCGATGCATTTTGGCCTGGCTTTCCAGATTATGGATGATCTTCTCGACGTTATCGGTGACGCGGGGCGATTGGGAAAGGCCGTGGGAAGTGACCAGCGTCGACATAAGCTGACCTATCCTCGCCTCTATGGCGTGGAGCGTTCAAAAGCCATGGCTCTGGAGGCGGTCGAGTCGGCCAAAGAGAGTGTCAGGCGCTTCGGAGCGGCAGCCGATCGGCTTGTGCAACTGGCAGGCTTTGTGGTGGAGCGGGAATACTAATCAGGCTGATCATGATCTCTGACGACACCCTGTCTGAGAAAAGAGGTGATGACCTGGGTGGTTCGTATTCTGGATACCATAGACTCGCCCGCTGATCTGCGTGGCTTGAGTGTGCAAGAACTGCAGAAACTTGCTGCTGAGATTCGAGACGAAATCGTACGTACCGTCAAAAAGACGGGAGGCCATCTGGGTGCTAACCTGGGGGCGGTGGAGATCATACTCGCCGTTCATTCGGTGATCGACAGCCCTAGGGACAAGTTGATCTTTGACGTTGGACACCAAGCCTATCCGCACAAATTGGTCACCGGACGACGTCAGCAATTCGGCACGTTGCGTCAGTTGCACGGGTTGAGCGGATTCCCCCGCATGTCGGAGAGTCCGCACGATGCCTTTGGCACCGGGCACGCAGGTACGTCCATTTCAGCCGCCTTGGGATACTGTTTGGCTCGTGATGCCTTGGGCGAGCAGTATAAAGTGGTCACTCTTACCGGCGACGGTGCCCTCACCTCGGGTCTGAGCTATGAGGCCATGAACCACGCCGGTGAACTAAAGACGGATCTTGTGGTTGTACTCAACGACAACAAAATGTCCATAGCCCCTAATGTAGGAGCGATATCCAATTACTTAACGCAGTTACGTACGGATCCGACAGTTCACCGCGCCAAAGAAGAACTTGAGCGCTTGATCGGCCGCATACCCGCCATCGGAGGTCAAATGTGGAAGGCGGCGGAGAAGTTTAAAGACACCCTGCGTTCATTGGTGATTCCCGGGGCTCTTTTTGAGGAGATGGGCTTTACCTACTACGGACCCATCGACGGCCATGACATTGCCATGATGCAGCGTGTCTTGCGTGAGGCCATCAGCCGGGGAGGCCCGGTCCTGATTCATGCGGTCACCGAAAAGGGGAAGGGCTATGCGCCCGCCGAAAACGATCCGGGGCGATTGCATGCCCTGAAGCCGGCCAATAGCTGCGCTCCATCAAGTGTCGTCACATATTCGGAAGTCTTTGGACAGACGGTGTTGGAGATGGCCCGTGAAGACAGCCGTATAGTGGCCATTACAGCTGCCATGCCTGAAGGAACGGGCTTGGATGTGTTCGCCTCCGAATTGCCCGAGCAGTTTTTTGATGTGGGCATAGCCGAGCAACATGCCGTTACCGTGGCTGCCGGGATGGCCGCCGGTGGGCTGCGGCCGGTATGCGCCATCTATTCGACCTTCATGCAACGGGCGTATGACCAGATTCTGCACGATGTGTGCATGCAGAATCTCCCCGTGGTGTTGTGTCTTGACCGCGGCGGTTTGGTAGGAGACGACGGCCCTACCCATCACGGAGTCTATGATCTGTCCTTTTTGCGCTCTATCCCAAATCTCGTTATCATGGCTCCCAAGGATGGTCAGGAATTGCGCAACATGCTTTATACGGCTATGATGCATCCCGGGCCCACTGCCATTCGTTACCCGCGAGGCACGACCCATATTCCCCGGGACAGTCAGTGGAGTGCTCTGCAGATCGGTAAAGGAAGACTGTTGCGCGCCGGAGAGCAAGTAGCCATTTTGGCCATAGGCTCAATGGTCGAACCCGCGCTCAAAGCCGCGGAGTTGCTCGCCTCACGGGGCATTGACGCCGCGGTGATGGACGCTCGTTTCTTGAAGCCCATTGATGAAGATCTTGTTCTTTCACTGGCACGGACCTGTGGCTGTCTGGTAACCGTGGAAGAGAACGCCATGATCGGCGGATTCGGCTCCGCGGTGTTGGAGACTCTGGCCAAACATGGATTGAGTCTCCCCGTTCGCTGTATGGGTGTACCGGATGTGTATGTGGAGCACGGAGCCACTGAAAAGCTGCTGGAGTTGGTCTGCCTCACGCCGGAAGACATTGTGTCGTCTGTCGAGCAGGCTCTGAACGGTGCCGCGGTGTGGAAGAACTCGGCGGTGGTCCGGTGAGTAACAAGATGCGGCTCGATACTTGGCTTGTCCGGCAGGGTTGGTTTGAATCTCGTGAACAAGCACGGCGTTCGGTACTGGCCGGGGAAGTCTATGTGAACGGACGTTTGGAATCAAAACCGGGTACTAGTGTAGCATCCGATGCTGAGATTGAGCTACGTCGGGAGACCCCCCGGTATGTCTCTCGGGGCGGATTGAAGCTTGAAAAAGGCCTAAGTGTCTTTGCGCTAACGGTAGCCGGCCGTAACGCCCTGGACGTCGGTGCCTCGACCGGCGGCTTTACGGACTGTCTGCTCCAGCACGGAGCCCGCCATGTATGGGCAGTGGATGTAGGATATGGGCAGTTGGACTGGAAACTGCGCAATGACACCCGGGTGACCGTGCTTGAGCGAACTAATATTCGCTATCTGGAGCCGGATCGCATCCCGCCCGTGGACATAGCCACCATCGATGTGTCCTTCATATCTCTCAATAAGGTGCTACCCGCCGTGGTGCGGCTTTTGGGACCGGAAGGAGATATTGTGGCCTTGGTGAAACCCCAATTTGAAGCGGGGAGACAGGCTGTAGGCAAGCGAGGAGTGATACGCGACCCCCGTGTGCATGTGCAAGTTCTGGAAGGCGTGGTAGATTGTGCTCATTCTCTGCAACTTGCCACTTGC
The DNA here is from genome assembly GCA_050945315.1 of Limnochordia bacterium. Taxonomy (GTDB): domain Bacteria; phylum Bacillota; class Limnochordia; order DTU080; family DTU080; genus DTU080. Next base: position 14,905 of record JBMNSS010000055.1, read on the forward strand.
GCCGTAACCCATTCTCCTATTAAGGGGCCTCAAGGAAATATCGAGTTCTTGATGCACTTATCACCGCGTCCTCAGTCTACCGCGACAGATGATGTCAAGGCTCAATTGTCGACCCTGGTAGACCAAGCCCACCGGGAGCTCAACTCCGCAAGTTAGTCTGAGGGTCCGCACTTTGGCAAGCACTTTCGGAGGATATCGCTCATGCGCACAATAGCCTTGTTACCTCATATCGGTAAGCCAAAAGCCGTAGCCCTGGCTCGTTCTTTGGTGCCCGGTCTGCAAAAAGCGGGCGTTGTCATCTGCACAAGTCCCGAGGGGGCTCAGGTGCTACCCTCATCCCAAGTGTGTCATGATACTGAGACGCTGCACAGCGCCGAAGCGGCGATTGTACTGGGCGGTGACGGCGCGCTGCTTATGGTGTCGAGGCTTCTTTATGGCCTGGATATACCCATCTTGGCCGTCAATCTGGGTCGGATCGGGTTTTTGGCCGCCATTGAACCGGACGAGCTGGATGAAGCGAT
>JBMNSS010000056.1:0-15224 GCA_050945315.1 Limnochordia bacterium
CGCCGGACACCACGGTGATCAGTGTGGTCGCCAAAGGCACCAGTGCGATGGCTCTCGGGCATTCACTGTGGATACAGTCTGCGGCTCCCCTGGCCGCAGAGTATCAGACCGACTGGAATGTAGCCTTCCTCCCCCGAGGTCGGGCCGGCAATACGCCCGTAGGCAATGCCATCGGTTGGAGTATCGTTAAGGAATCCGGCCTCACTGAAGAGGCTTTCGAGGTTCTAAGATACTTCAGCGGTCCGACGGCTATGGAGTTGGCGGTGCAGATCCGCCAAGGCGAGATCCTGCCACACCAACCGACGATGGTCAGGTCGTGGCTGCGAACTCAGGCCGTCCCGACCAATCGCTCCATCTTCCTTGAGGCTCTGCCCCATTTAAGACCGCTGCCTTTGATCGAGGATTCGTATAAGAGCATCGCCTCGCGGGCGGCCTACGACTTCTGGAGAGATCTCATCTCGGAGGACCAGGCCATTGAAAACATGAGAATCGGCATCACCCAGGGAATCGATGCCAATCGAGCCCCGGGCGCCAACTAAGAACCGGGGATACTCTCGAGGAGTATCCAAGACTCTGATCATTGTACCCTCACTACCCCCCTTGACGTCTCAGCCCCCGTCAACTGGACGGGGGCTGAGCCTTGGACAGCAGCGAGCATTGGATTCCGACAAAGGCGACACGTCTCAACAATGCTTAGAGGTATCGCCAATCGACGGGATAATATATCATTGTCCCCTCCTACATAACACGTAAAGAGGTGCACCAAAATGATGTCTCGATCGATCCTGGCCACCACCCTGTTCGTCATAGCCTTGATGACGATCAGCGGTTGTCACGTGCTTGCTCAACAACCCTCGAGTTGGAAAGGATATCTGCGGCCAACGCCCGCCACGATGTCGGCGCAAGCGGAGCACGCTCTATCCATGCCCTTCTACCAAGCGGTGCCTGTCGCCCGGGGCCTGCTCTATCCTTCTCATCTTCTTGATTCCTCCCAAGGTCTTCGCCACGATTCGGGTGCCTTTATCCCGGCCTCGTTGACGGCCAACGCCCTATGGCCTGACGGCAGCGTCCGCTGGTTAGGTGTCGACGGCGTGTGGCCCGCAGATCTGCCGCTCGATGTGACGAATCATCAGGGCATTCCCGTCGTCCTCGGTGACATGTCCGCCGCCGAAGCCGTCAGATCAGAGTCTCCGCCTCCCGTTCACGGACTCGTCGTACGTGACGGACAAGTGCATCTCATCGATGTGGACGGACGGGCAGTGGCGGTCCTTGAGCCTCTCGCTTCCTATGTCGATATCACTGAACCCAAGAGTGTCTTGCCGGATTCCGTACCGGACGATCAACGCCAATACGCTTGGGCAGAACTCCTGGAGGCCCTGAACAAGGAACCTCGTGTGCACTCCCTGGACTTGACAGTGCGCGAATGCGTAGTCGAAAGAGAAAACGATCTGTACACGGTGTACAGGCTCCGGGGCGACGGAGGAGAGACAGATCCGGGCAAGGGACTGGAATGGCAATTACGGGTGCGCATCTACCGGGCGGTTCCCGTAGTCCGTTTTCAGATGACCTGGGCCCTGCATTGGGACCCGGAGAAGCATGCCTTGGCCCAAGCGGCGTGGACGGCCCGGTTTTCCACACCCTTCGCAGCCGCCGGCATACCGGAAGTGACCCCGCTTGTCGATCTGGCATCCGGTGCCTTTCAACTGCAATCAGAGGTAACCGCTCATAGTCAGGCTCTCCATGGAAGTACACTCACCGCTTCCGGCGACTGGCCCGACCCGCGGTGGAACACGGTGCTCGTAGCTACCGAGGGTAATTCTCCCGGCTACCTGGCGGTAGGGGTGCCCAATTTCACCAGACTGGGCCCCAATCGCATCAGAGTTGATGAGCATTCGGTCCTACTGGCCTCATGGAGCGACCACGCGGGCCAGGCCTTGGATTTGCGTGTCACCACCTCGCTGGATGAGTTTGAGATTGCGGAAAGGGATGTGAACGCTTCGGCGGTGGGACTCATGTCCACCCTGGAAAGCTGCTTCGTGTGGGGCCCCGATGCCGAAAGCACGGCCTCCTTGGCTCTGGCCGAGGCCCGACGCGACACACTGTGGCTGCCCTCACGGGAAGACATCATCACGACCGGAGCTCTCGGTCCGATATCCTCCGACACCTTTTTGAGCAACCGCGAGTACTTCAGCTCGGTCAATGCTAATCTGCACTTCATCCTGGCCTCCAGAGACCACTGGCGGTGGACCGGATTTGCCAACTTCGGCGATATCCGGACGAACTTCTCCAGGAGCAGCCTGATACCGGAGCGAGGGCTCTATCCCGGCCGCTGGGCCTTGAACGGACGCTACGGCTGGCGAAAGGGATCGGGCGAGCCATTTTACGGTATGTGGCTGATGGGGCTGCTTTTGGAGGAACGGGACGTAGCCCTGGCCGCCTTTGATTACGCGCTCCATGTCGCCAATATCGATGTTTCGCACGGTTCGTTTTTCCGTCCCAATTCCAGAAACGCCGGAGGCATGCACAGAAGGAACAAGGATCATTGGAGTGGCTCTATCGAAGTGCAATACACACCCAGCAGCGGCCTGTATCTGGCCAAGTGGCTCACGGGTCATGAGCGGCTGGAAGACACCCTTGCCGAGGTCAGATCCTACGCCGCCAATCACGAGGGCAACAGTTCGGCCTATGCCGCGGGGGCGTGGATTCTCCGCTACGCGGAAACCCACAGTGATCATGACTTGCGAAAGGCACAGACGCTTCTCAACAAAGCGGCCCAAGCCTGGGAAGGCGTGGACATATCGCGGATGGAGCCGCACCACCTGTGGGGCAACTTGGCTCCCGATGCTCAGTTGAAGGGACTGGCAGCACTGTACAAGAGCAATTTCCGCCTGACCCTGGATGGGATTCCAACGCTGATAGCCTTCTACGAGTCCACGGATGATGCGATCTATCTGGAAGCGATACGCACCAGCGTCCAAGCTCACGGTGTACCGACCGGAACAGACACTGCTCTGGGGAATTATTACGGACTGGCCTATCTGTTGGCCCGCGGCTACAGCGAGGAAGACGTCGGAGAGGAGGCGGTCCGCACGGCCCGCTTGGAAGTGGCTAAGCTGCTCAATCCCTCCAGTATTCCTCCCCGCGAGCACTGGGACTACATCACCTTGAGCTCGATCGGCGCAACGGAGTCCGCAAACATCGGTTGGCGCTCCCGATACTCCCCCGTAGTCATGGGGGTCTTCGGTCATCCTCCGACACGCATCGATGTTGGTTCACCGCCTCCCGGTGCCATTGTGAAAGGCCCGCTCACCATTGAAGTGGCCTGGGTAAATCCTGCGGTCACTGCTGAGATCACGGATCTCAAGCTGGTCTTAGACGATGATGCGGTGCTGCATACGGGCTCGGAATTGCCGTCACCGGGAGCAATAGTGGTGGACACCATGGAACTGGCGGACGGCAAGCACTCACTCACCCTGGTGGGAAACCACCAAAGGCACGGTCTTTTTGAGCACCAATGGGACTTCCAGGTCAGAAACCGGTGGACGCTTGTCCAACAGATGAACCCCCCGCACATTGCCGGAGGCTGGTGGGCTGAAGAGATCGACTATCTACAGACGGCACAAAGATCCGCCGGATGGACGTATGACACCGAGCGCGGCGAGGAGTTCTTCGGGGACGAGGAACGGCTTGTAAAGGCCACGGATGACGAAGAGTACCTGATCTGGGAGACTCCGCATCTCATAGAAGGCAGGGCGACCCTGTACTGCAAACCCCACGTTGAGATCCAAAAGACGCTGAAACTGGATGTCTCTTCATCCGGAGATGACTGGCAACCGATGGAGTATCAAGTAAAAGAAGATGAAGGGGAGCACGGTTGGCGGCAAGTCAGTGTCAGCTTCAAAATTGAGGACGAGTGGAACCGGCATTGGTTCCGACTGACGCTCACCGACGCCTATACCAAAGAGGACGTACAGATCGGAGACGTGGTCATCTCGGGGTATCTGGATTAGGTGCCGGCTGACAAGAATGAGTAAACAAGGAGGGGCCGCTCCTCACCGATCGAGGGCGGCTCCTCTTGGGTATCATCGGGACCCTCTTCTCCGCACAACGGCAGTCCTAGGCCGCGTCCCATCCGGGATGCTCGAGGTATACCCCTGCGCACGGTCTGCATGTTGCTGACATTTGAACCGAAGAGCAGCACCGCTACAACCGGCGTGCTTCCTCCTGGGCGCGGCGCTCATTTCGGGCCACGGTCTTTCGATAGGACCGCCTGTACACCGGCACGCAACCTAATAACACGACTACGCTCAAGATCAATCCCACAACAAATGACTCCAGCGTTTCCCCCGCTAACACGAAAAGAAGACTGAAAAAAAGGACGGGAGACATCCATGTGAGATACATAATCACTGAATACCTGGCCCGACGCGCGGGATCTTTGACTTGGCGATTCAGCAGATAGGTAGCGATCACGCCATGCCCGATAGCTCGTATTAGGCTTTCCATCATAGCGGCCGCCCCCATGAGTATCGGATGGTTCACGGAGGCCCGTCGCTACAAGCATTGAGTCTCCACGGCGACTCGGATCTTGAGATCAGCATCGAATCCTCGGCGATTCAAGCTAAGGCCCCTCCGTCCTTTTCTCCTGGGGTAACCAGGCCCCCGTTTTCCTCTCCCGGGGCCTACGCGTAGGCGTAGAGCAGCCTATGCTTGCTGCAAGTCCAGCAACTCCGATTGACGAATATACGCACGTAACTGTTCAACGGTATCCTCGATTTGCTCATCGCTCCAGCCCGCAGAAAGGTTCTGCACAAAGTGCGTATGCAACTGAGCGGCCTTCTCATTGCACCTCGTCTCGACGGCCGGAAAGACTACAGGCTCGAGGAACGACTCGATGAATTGGCGCTGTACGTCACGCACCTGGTTTTGGATAGCGATGAGTCGCTCGCTTTCCTGCTGTCGTTTCGTCATCCAGTGATCCGCCACACCGAAAACCAAACCGCCAATGGCACCTATCACTGCAGCCGGAGGAACCAATGCCACAGCCGCTGATCCGATACCGACATAGGCTGCTGACGGCCCAAACCAGGCGGCGTAGGCGGCCATACCGACAGCCGTTGCTCCGCCGGCCAGTGCTCCTCGAATTGAACCGTCAACGGCAATGCTCACCATATCATCCATCTGACCGGTGATCTCTGTTGCCGTAACAGCGAGGGCCCTTTGCTCGCGGGCGGCAAACCTCTCAAGCGCGGTGACTTGTTTCTGGAAGAGCTCGTCAAAGCTTGACTTCCATTCCTCTTCGATTCTCTCCAGAGTCTCCTGTGAGACTCTCTTCCACCAGGCCTCGACCGATGCCCGGGACAACAGAGAATTGACCATCTCCGGGCTTGGATTCTTCGCCGCCTGGATTTGCCGGAACTCATTGATCAACAGCTCGTTGTAGGCCCGTTCGCGCAGCTCATCCTGGATACGTTCGGAAATCGAGTTCGACCGCGAGTACAACTCCTCGTAGTTGTCCTGGACGAGCTGGCTGCAGTTGGCCAGTTCCCGCTCATAGCTCTCATGGATGGCCTTGTCCAGACGAACGAGGGCCACCGTGGACGAGAGGACGGAAGAGACTTTCACCTCATCGGCCTGTTCATCCAACTGCGACTCGAGGTAGTCGAGTAGTTCCACGAAGCCACTCTCATCGAGTGATGATTGGTCTTCATTTCGTACCCCGTCGAAAGCCTTTAGAGCTGAAATAGGGAAGACCTCGTCTGAATAAGCAGCATACTCGCGCCGCACGTAGCTGACCAGTCTCTGCGGTGAGGAATCCACCTGATCGATGCGGTTGATCACGACAACAATGCGCTTGCCCAGCTTGGCCACCTCAGCCAACTCCCCGATGACGTCGCTTTGGCCGAGGTGCAGGCCGTTCAGTACCCATAGGACTACATCCGCTTGCTGGATGTAGTTCTGCGCCACCTGTGCGTTTGCCTCGGTGACAGTGGCCAGACCCGGTGTGTCTACGATCCGCAACCGACTGAGCCCGGCGAGCGGAAGTCCGAGGCGCACGACGCTGCAACGCGCAAAAAAGCTCTCATCCCCTCTGTTCTCCTCCAAGACGGCAAAGATATCGGCAGGTTTGCCGGCTTGTTGGCTGCCATCCGTAAACACAATCGTGCCATGTGGTTCCGCACTGTGCTCGATTTCGAGGATGGTTGCCGTGGCCTCCAAGACATCCGTAGGAGACACAGTGTCCCCGGCGAGCGCATTGATCAGCGTAGATTTCCCCGACTTGACCTCGCCCATGACCACCAACGACAACCTGCTTTCCAGGCTCTTGGCCAGCTGCTCCAGATCCGACTCTATCTTGGACAACTCTTCTATGTGAAGATTCCCCGGTGCCGGCTTACCGGCCAACGCACGCATAGGCGATGTCCTGAAGTGATCACGCGCTTTGTCTACCAAGGACATGACGATACCTCCCAGCGATAATCTCACTGACCCCGGCTCGCGGAAATGGCTGCTTACCAAGATCACTGATCCGCCTGAACAGAGAAAAGACTGATGTTACGGACTCGGCGGGACAGTGGACTGAAGCAAAAGACTCTTCACGGGCTCTTGTGACCTGTCGCACAACGGTTGTGCTCAGAGTGTCTATCTCGCTCTCAAAGCCATTGGTCGCCGTCTCCACCATCTTGTTGAGGTGTCCTCTCAGCTCACTCTTGAGACCGGGAAGCTTGAACTGCACCGCCACCCATCGTCCGACTGAAGTAAAGGCCAATGCTCCCACCAACAGACCAACCGGTCCCAGAAGAGCCAAAGCCAATCCACCGGCGGCCAACCCTGACAAGAACTGCTCGTTTGAGGTGTCGAATTGTGCTGCGGCTACTTCCGGTGACTCAACCGAGGCCCGAGTCAGCTCGGCCGGAAGTTGCAGATTCTCAAGCCCCGGGTACTTAACAAAAATCGCTCTTCTGTAATGCTCTTCCAAAAGAACCCTTGCTTGCCCTTGGATTCTCCTGCCCAAATGTTCTTGGATTCGAGCCAAATCCGAGCTCGCAAAGATCTCCGAGCGGACATATTCGTTCCGCTTCTTCTGATCTTGGATGTAAAAAAGCGTCTCAGCCAAGTTCTCAATGCGCTGGTTGACATCTTCCCTGTAGCGGGCAAACGAGTCTTTGACATCGGACTTGGCGGTGACGACGAATCTGTCTGCGGCCCGATCGAGCTGCTCACGTCGACGCTGCCTTTCATCGTTGTCCTGTCTCAACCGGGCGAGCCAATCGGTATTCTTGCTTACGGCATCACTGACATACCCTCTCACACCCTTGGTACGGGCCTCCATCTGACGCGATATGGCACAGGAAAGGAAATGGCGTTCAATGGCGCGCACAAGCGCATTGAGACCGCTCGCTGCATGTGCTTCCTCATCATCGTTTCCAACGGCATGCAGAGCCTGCTTAGCCGAGAAAGGCACTATCTCTCGGAAGCGGTCACCGAAAATTCGATACGCTTCCTCCAGCACCCTCTGGCCACTGGCGCCGTCGTTGACCAGATCCATACGGTTGAGTACAGCAACAATATTGTCCGAGTAGCCACCGACGCTGGCCAGTGAGCTCTCAAGCTCGTCTATCAGCTCCCGGGCCTTTCGAGCGGAGACTTTTGTGGCATCGAGCATCCACAGAACCCCGTCTGCTTTGTGGTAATAATCGCGGAGGTCGTTGATGACGCGACGGTCGAGGGTTTGAATGACTCCCGGCGTATCGACGATGTCAAAACGGCGGAGCAACGGCGAGGCCGGTGCCGGCCAGTGAACCTCGGAAACCGGTGACCGGTAGAGCAACTCGTCGCGCAACAGCTCTTGTAGCGCTTCCTTTTGTTCGACCGTCCTTGTGAGTCTTGAGCGCTCTCTGAACTCCTCGTCAATCCTGTCCTCGGATGCCAGTCGTTTCTCCTCTTCTTGGGCTAAGAAGGCTTTGGCTTGCGCCACGCTCACAACTCGGTCCTCACCCGTGAGGAGTCTTACACGCACGGTGTTATCAGGCTGTGCGGCGGAGAAAATATCGATCTTCCATGTCTTGGGCAGAGCATCCATTTCAGCGACCCGGGCGCCGACAATGGCATTGATCAGTGTCGATTTCCCATACTTGCCCATGCCGACGACAAACAGCATAAAAGGCCGCAGGATGCCCTCTGCCATCTCCCGGATATAGACGGCCTGCTCCCGCACTACATCCACCGCAGCGCACAAGCCCGCAGAGTGATACCTGCGTCCCAGTGCAGCCAGTTCATCGGCTAGTTGCAGGAGCTGAGACCCCCGGCGGATGACTTCGTTATGTAGAAGATGGCGCTGCAGATCGCCGCTTCGATCCGTCAGCTTCTCATATAGGGCCAGCATCATTTCCGCTGCCGTCATATCAGTTCCCACGGAGCTACCACCCTCAGCGAATCACTGTCAAAACCAGAGAAACAGCGGCCAATAGACTCGTCGTGACGGTAATCTTCATCAGAGCGGAGATTCTGCTTTCCAGACGATCGATTCTCTCGTTTGAGGCGGCCAGTTGAGCAACAGCCGCATCAACCTTGGCCCTGACCCCATCATGATCCGCATAGAGCCCAGACTGGATTTCGACCAGCGTATGCCCCTGTTCCTCGATCGCCTCAATCAAGACCTGAGACCGAGAAACGAGACTGTCCGTCATCTCAGAACTCATGGTCTGGATCGACCTTCCGTAGGAGGACAATCGGTTGCTGAGCTCCTCGTATGATCGAGTGGCGGCCTGCTGTACGGCCAGACTCTCTTGCCGGGTTTCCGAGACGATCTTTGCCAGACCGCTTAAGCCGTGATCCAACTTCCTGTGGTTTTCCTCAATGGCAACCGCCAGTTTTTGGATATCGCTTGAGGCCTCCTGGATCACACGGCCCGCCTGCTGCAGGTCGTGGTACAGCCCATGCCAAGCATAAAGACCGGAGCGCAGTCTTTTTTGTTCCTCCAATAGGGACGGCAGACGATCGCTGATCTCTTGTAACCAGGAACTAAAGGTCTCTCCGAGATGTTGAACGGTCTGACCGGCGGTATCCGAAAAGCTTTGCAGGTCGTCGGCAGTCTTGCGAAGCAATGCCATATGGGTATTCAGGTCATTGAGCTTGTCCGGTATATCGTTTTGCTCCATCAGCTTCATCTGTTGACGCCAGAACGCATCAATCGATGTCGTCCACTCCGCGATTTTGGCTTGCAGTCTCTCAAGCTCATCCAGATGAGCCACCCACTGGCTCAAGTCTTTCTGAAGTGATGCGGCTCGACGACTCCATTCATTCGATACCCGGCTCATGTAGGGTTCCACGGCCTCTTGAGACACTTCTTTTCCTACCTGCTTAACCAGACTTTTGAACTCCTCAAGAAGCTCGTTGCTCGTTCTTCCTGTGGCCATGACCTATCACCCGCACTCATATTTTACCGACTCTTAGGGCAGCAAAGCGAAAGGTTTTGTCAAAAGCCGGACCATCCCGGCAGACGTCACCGTCCCTGTTCAAAGAAGCCCAATCCTGCATGATGTCCCCAATGAGCCCGTCACTGACGGTAATGAGGCATATCCCAGGCGAACATCCGAACTCCGGACGATGAGCGCGTGATTGCCAGTGTTGACACGGCGAAGAGACACAGGACATGCAACGTCAGCTAATGAGCATGGTCCAAAGCAGCCCGCCTCCTGCGAATCCAACCGCGCGGAAGACAAGCATTCCGGGGTTGCCGCCACGGCATTGGGTCGCTAATTGTGTCACATTTTCCGTGTCGTCCGGTCCATGAAATGCCTGTAGAGACTACCGCCGAACGCCGCCCGGAAGCAAGAGATGGCAAACCCTTCCACCGGTCGACCTCTACACGTGCCTGATCCTTCATGACACTTCTCACATACTCAAAGGACAAGACCGTGGACGCAGTGACCGTCATTCTTGAGCGAAAATCAAGTGGGTATCATGCAACATCTGTTTGAGCACATCTGAGACTGAGGGCCATCGGTCGCTGATCACCGCTGCCCGGATCGCTCCCTATCTTTTCGACGAGTGCCTCATAGCGCCCGCGGTCAACCGGAACGGTTTGCTCCGATCGCGGTGTCTCGGGGCTTCTGGCTCCCAAAAGGCGATCTTTCCGTAGGCCAAGAACTCGCGGCGTTTCTTGAGACATAGAGTAGTCGACTATGGTCTCGAACACAAGCCCAAGGCAACCCCATCGGTATCGGTATCTTGAACCAAACGCGAAATCGTTCGCTCCGGAAAATGATCTCTTCGACGGACAGAAGGAAGCCGCCCCTCAGATCAGTCTGCAAAGGTTGAGCGGCTCGCTCAACCTCTGGAATGCGGATCGGTCAATGGGGCCGGTCTCATCTGTCCGGGTTACTGTCTGTAGTCGACTCCACTCGCTGCCGACAGGCTAGATGCCAATGATATGTACGGACATCTGCGATCGCCCACCGAGCGGCTTGCTCGTTCTCTCTGATCAATCTTAAGGCGGTCTCACGACCATTTTATACCTATTTTAGCCCGCCTGGTGGCAGATTTCAAGTGTCAAGTTCTAAATGTGGTATAAATTAGTCCCCTGTTAAGTCCAAACGTAAACCACAACGTTTCATGGAGAGCCTTCTTATGAATTCAGAGGTTGTTTTCTGATCATTCATACCCCGAGTCAGACTGCATCCGAAACCTACTCCCGATCTCCTGGGTACATGTGATGCCGCCTTCATCCCGACGGCCTTTCACATGGTTCGCACCTCACAGCATTCAAGACTACGCTGTTAACACGAACGAAGCAACGGGGCTGCCCGTACACTTCCGGACAGCCCCGTTGCTTCTCAGAACAGGGGACTTGGACTAAAGCCTTAAGCCCCTCAATCTGCTGCTATCACTAGTCTCTCACTCAGATCCCAACACCGTCGTAAGAGGCTTCACGTGCCGGGCTCTACCTCGGATCGACCGGGCAAGGCGGAATTTCGACAGGTACCCTTCGTTCAATGGATTCAGCGGCAGCGGCTGCAATCGCCGTGCTGTCCCGGGCGACAACAATGGAGTCTTCCGGTTGTCTGCCGGTCTTGATGCAGGTGATGAAATCCTCGAACAGACGATCATCGCCACCGCCGTGGGAACCCGGCGAAGGAGGCACATGGAACTCCTCCACATCCTTGGAAAAGCGTCGCCAGATGCGTACTCGATAGTCGCCGCTGTTGATGAAATAGCCGTAGAGCTTGCCTTTGTCTCCGATGAAAGTGAACTCTCGCGTGTATTCAGGGGTGAAGTGACACTCCGTATATACGGCTCTGGCGTTGCCCTCGTACTCGATAAGGGCCATGGAGTTGTCCTCAACGTCGACGGCGCGCGAATACACACAGAGGCCCTGACGCCGTTGCTTTTCCGGATCGGTCACCGCGTGCGGACACGTGTCGATGATGTCACAAGTGGCGCACTCTTTGTCCTCGGGTTCGTCACCGCCAAAGACGTTCAGCCCACCCGTGGCATAGACCCGCGTCGGCCGAGCGTCCATCAGCCAATTGAGTAGGTCAATGGTGTGAACCCCTTTTTGCAGCAGCAAGCTTCGCACGTACGACTTGCTTCGGTAGGGCCTGTGGAAATAGGTATGCCCCGTAGCCACGTTGTCGACGGCATGCCCCATGATGACGCGTCCGATGACCCCTTCTTTGAGGAGCTCTCTGATGCGGACGAACAACGAGCAGTACCTGAGTTCAAGGCCCACCATAAAGACACATTCGGGAGCCAGAGAGTGCCAGGCGGTGATCATGTCGTCACAATGCTGTATGGTCTGTGCCATAGGCTTTTCAACCAGCACATGCTTGCGATGCTGCAACGCCAAGACGGCATTCTCGTAGTGCGTGTAGTCCGGTGAGGTGATCACCACGGCATCGATGTCGCCGTTCTTAACCATTTCCTCCGTGCTCGCGAACAGCTGGGCTTCAGGGAAGTCTTCGCCCGCCCTTTCGCGTCCCGCTTCCGAAGGATCAGCCACGCCGGCAATGCGAGTATCCGGGTGTTTGTGAAAACGGAGAGCAAGGCTCCGCCCTCGGCCGCCAAAACCTATTACGCCAACGTTGATACGTTTCATGTTTGTTTTTCCCCCTGGATTTCTGTGAATGCTACTTCGTGGTCTGCGACTGTAAAAAGGCGTTCAAGGCTATCTCGAGATTTGTCAGTGCATTGCTCACGGGCTCCTGACCGTTCACGATGCTGTTGACATGAGTGTTCATAATGCGGTTCAGCTGATTGTAGTACTTGTTGGTCCATAGGACGGCGCTGGAGATCCCGGAAGCAAACTCCCGAATATACGGGTCCGGAAGACGGCGGACTACTGAGGCACGCACAGGCAGTTGCCCGTATCCGGCCCGATACTCCATACACTCCGGGCTCAAAAGGTACTTCATGAACGTCCATGCCGCCTCGGGCTGTTTGGTGTCGGCCTTGGCACAGACGGGGAGGATGCCACCCGTGTTGAACTGCCCGGCCGGCCCCGCCGGATAGTTGGTCACGGCAAAATCGAAGCGTTGGTCTTTTCTTGTATTATTCAGCACGGCGGAGGAGCCGTTGGTGAAAGTGAGTCTGCCCACGGACCACAGACCACTCAGACCTCGCGGCGGCAACACCTGGAAACGATTTGCCAGTTCGTCTATGAACTGGAAAGCCTGCAAGCCCGCTTCCGAGTTGATGGCAAAACCCGTTCCCGCTTTGTTCCAGACGCTGCCTCCATGGGAGAATAGTACGGCACTCCAGAAGTTCCAGCTCGCGATCCCGGAATGATCGATCGCGTACTTGGAGTTGACCTCATCAGTCACTCCGCGTTGCGTCGTTTTTCTGGCGATCTCCACGAACTCATCCCAGGTCCAGTCGGCCTTGGGCTCAGCAACGCTGGCATCGGCCAGCATGTCTTTGTTGTAGAAAATCATGGTATGTCCCGGCAAGAAAGGGATTCCCAGCTGGCGTCCATTGTATTTGGCGGCTTCCCAAGCGGCGGGAATGATGTCGGAGCCTCGCATGGCGTTGTAGTCACGTTCAACGAGAGGACCGATATCAAGCAAGACTCCCAGATCCGCGAACTCACCGAAGTAGGCCCAGGACAAGATAAAAACGTCCGGTGCCAGATCGGAGGCGAGGAGAATGGACAGTTTCTCCTGCCATGTACCAAAGACTTCCGTCCGGTAATCCACCTTGATGTCCGGATGGACCGCCCGGAATTGGTCTACCACGGACTCGTACAGTTCGGGTTGGCCAGTAAGTACGACTTCGATTGACTGTTCAGCGGCGGTGCAGGCCGCGAGGACGAAAAAGACGAGTATGCATAGAAACGTTGCACGCAATAGTCGCCTGGGTGTCATCATGTCGCTCCTTATAAGGCGTTCATCTTGATGAGCTCCTAATGGAGTTCGATAGCCCAAGAAACGATCCTGCCAAGATGCGCCTTCTTCTTAGGCGACTTTTGTGTGAGAATCAGACCCACCCGATCTCCGCGATCATCGCACTCATCAAGCCCCGCTTCGATTGTGACGCGTCCTCCCTCCCGCCTCTTCTTCGCACTGCTCCCCGTATGGTTTTTCGCGCCTCCTCCCAGCCGCGCAGGTCGCAGCCCCTTTGAGTCCGGCAGCACATCGCGAACACAATTATGAAGCACCGGTTCCGATAGAGTACGTACCACTTCGACGCCCGAGTGGTCGAGTTGCCAGCGCTTCCGTTCAACCCTGCTTTCCCGGAATCCGTCGGTCCGGTACATGCTGAAAGCAGCCACACACCGGACTTGTCCGGCCCTGCCCGTCGTCCCTGCGAGCCAAAAAGCGCTTGGTAGAATCGTTGTCCCCGGGGCGAACACCGGATGGGCTTTCCCCCGGAGTTCACCGAGCGAGAAGCGCCGATGAGCCTCGTTCCACCCGACCCAGGAGCGCGAGCGCCCAAATCGCGCAGCGACCCGCCAGACTGTCTGTGTACCCTGAATCACTGCAACCGCAATGCAAAAGCCTTACACGCCGTCCGGAACACCCCCGAAGCAAGTCTGCAGCGACATGATCCGCCCATCACCGCTCCAGGTGGGGAACTTGTATCATTATCTATTTCTGTATGCTCAATATGCGGGCATTTGCATCCTCACAAAGGAATTATCTGTCCGCCAAAGAAAAAGCGAGCTGCAAATAAGCCTAAAACGAGAAAGGGATATGATATGTGCCCAGACTTGTGAAAGAAGAGGAAATCAGCATCTACCGAAACGATAGTTCCTACGTTGTACCTACAGGTTCACTGACCCGGTTGGGGACCAATGAGTTGCTACTGACCTTCCGAGAAGCCCCTCGGCGTGGATCGCTGTCGCATGTTGACCCGGAGTCAACCGCTGTCCTGCTACGTTCTGCGGATGGAGGCAGAACATGGGGCTCAAAAACACTGATCTACGCCGACCCCGACCCACATTGCGGCGTGCAAGATCCTTCATTGGCAGTACTGGCCGATGGGACCCTGATTGCCAGTTTCTTCAAGTGGCGCACCGGAGCCGAGACAGACTTGCCTCCCGATCCGCCTCCCGGACGTTACGTGCGCAAAGGACCGTTAGGGCTCCCGTTGGCTTGGGTTGATGGGGTCTATGTACTGCGCTCATGGGACGGCGGCCGAACTTGGGAACACACACCCATACCGGTCATCACTCCGCTGGGTCGGGCGGCAACAACCAGTGATCCGGTCTTAGAGCTTCCTGACAACGATCTCCTCTTGCCGGGTCACGGTATCAGGCCCGACGGATCCGACGTTGCCTTCGTCATTCGTTCATCTGACGGCGGAGAATCATGGGGGTCGTACGTGGAGGTGGCCACAGAGGCCAACGGAGTCATTTTCATGGAACCTTCGATCGTCAGTCTCCCCTCAGGCCGATTGCTGGCTATGTTCCGTACGCGTGGCTCGCAGGGCGGCGGACACCTGTTTCAGGCAGAATCCGACGATGGCGGGCTCACCTGGAGACCACCTTGGAAAACCCCCTTGTGGGGTTGTCCCCCCCAGCTGTTGATGCTTGACAGCGGGAACCTTCTATGCGTCTACGGCTATCGCCGAAAGCCGTTTGGAGTCCGGACATGCCTCAGCACGGACGAAGGCCGAACTTGGGATCCGGCCAACGAGACGATCTTATTCGATGAAGGGGGTTCAGAAGATCTGGGCTATCCGGCGTGCGTGCAGCTGGCCGATGGCGAGGTTTTGGTCGCCTG
>JBMNSS010000057.1:0-14802 GCA_050945315.1 Limnochordia bacterium
GACGGTACCCTAAAAGCCGGTGACAGCACTTGCACCCACTGAAGACAAAGGATGAGGATCATGAAACTGGTGATAGCCAGCGGTAAAGGCGGCACCGGAAAGACAACCGTCGCCACTAATCTGGCAGTGACACTGGCTGAGATGGGTGAGCAGGTACAGGTGTTGGACTGCGACGTCGAAGAACCAAACGCCCATCTCTTCTTACAGCCTTTGGGAACCGCCGATCAAACAGTGGAGTCGCTGATACCGCTCATCGATCCGGACCGCTGCACGTTATGCGGAATCTGCGTTGATATCTGCGCTTACAACGCTCTGGCCACGGCAGGTGATCAGGTGCTGTTTTTCCCTGAAATGTGTCACGGGTGCGGCGGCTGTGTCCGCCTATGCCCTGAAGGGGCCATTCAGGAGGTCGAGCGCTCCATAGGCACAGTGCTCCGGAGCCAGATTGATGGGTTGGAGCTGGTTTGGGGGCGATTGCACGTTGGCTTGCCACTGGCGCCCGCAGTCATCGCTGAAGTCAAAAAAACGGCTCAACCGGAAGCCACGGTGATCATCGATGCTTCCCCCGGCACCTCCTGTGCAGCCGTGGCGGCGATCACAGACTGCAATCTCTGTCTTCTCGTCACTGAGCCCACCGCCTTTGGTCTGCACGATCTGAAGCGCGCCGCCGAAATGACCCGAGAGCTCGATATTCCTGCGGCAGTGATTATCAATCGTTCGGATATCGGAGACAGACAAGCTCACACCTATTGTCAGGAGAACTCATTACCGATCCTTCTGGAGATTCCCTTTTCTCGCCGGCTGGCTGAGTGTTATGCACGCGGAAAGCTGTGGGTCGACGAGTTCCCGGAATGGAAAGATACCTTGACACACCTATGGGGTCAAGTGAAGGAGTACGCGCATGAAAGAGCTATTGGTCATTAGCGGCAAGGGCGGCACAGGCAAAACGTCCGTGGTCGGGACCTTCGCCATGCTGGCCGGCAATGCAGTCTTAGCCGACTGCGATGTGGACGCGGCGAACCTCCACTTATTGCTTGACCCCCAAGTGAAGCAAGAACACGCTTTCCATGGCTTGCCGCGGGTTAAGATAGACCGTGATGTCTGCACAGCCTGTGGTCTATGTTTGGAAGCCTGCCGCTTCGACGCCATAGATCCGGAATACGTTGTCGATCAGCTGGCGTGTGAAGGATGCGGTGTCTGTCTTCGTCTCTGTCCGGCAGACGCGATACTGTCTCAAGAACGCGTTGCGGGACACTGGTTCATTTCTGAGACTCCCTTTGGTCCTTTGGTGCACGCCCATCTGAACGCCGCCGAAGACAACTCGGGCAAACTTGTAGCCGAGGTGCGGCGAGCAGCACGCGAGACCGCCAAACAGCAACAACTAGAACTGATCATCACTGACGGGCCACCGGGAATCGGCTGTCCGGTCATTTCCGCTTTAAGCGGTATTGACCTTGCCTTGCTGGTCACTGAGCCCAGTGTATCCGGCTGGCACGATTTGGCCCGCGCCTTGGAACTCACCGAACACTTCAAAGTACAAACCGTCGTCTGTATCAATAAGGCTGATCTGCATGAATCCATGAGCAGACAGATCGAGTGGCATTGCTACGATCGCGGTATAGAGGTGATCGGAACCATTCCCTTTGACGAACGCTTCGCTCAAGCCGCAGTCACCGGTCACCTTCCTATCGGCGATAGGACCCCGGGCACCACGGCCTTGCACACCCTATGGGAGAAGACATATGCTCTCTTGATGGAAGAAGAACTGCCGGAAGTGCCTTCAAAGCAGATGAAGCGCCAATGACGAGTGCCCATTCTACTTAGCTTTTCCTCTGATTGACACGAATCCGCAGACATGCTATGCTTTATATGAGCATATGCCCAAAACCGAGGGGAGACAAAGGAGGTTCGATCATATGCCACGCGGAGATCAAACCGGACCATACGGTCTCGGACCGATGACAGGACGCGGCATGGGGTACTGTGCGGGATTTCCCGTACCCGGCTGCCAAAGACCGGTAGGTTGGGGCTTCGGTCGCGGGGGCGGATGGCGTCGCGCCCGCGGGTTCAAACGTTCACACTGGTATCCGCCGGTACCGTTCCATCCGGCCTACGCTCAGCCTTACGCACCTGCGCCGCCTTCAGACGAGGCGAGATTGGAATTTCTAAAAAGTGAGGCTGAACGTCTGGAGACTGCACTGGCGGAGCTCAATGCCCGCATAGAGGAACTCTCATCGCAAGAAGAGACCAAGTGACATCTGATTCCAATGCTGAGAGAACCGGGAGGACACTGCGACCCTCCCCGCAGTGTCCTCCCGGTTTCTCACAAGTAAGCCAACTCGTTCATTTGTTTGACCTTCATCAGGCGTACGATATTCGACCGTTCGGCTTCATCAAGCTTCATGGTAATGTACCTGATAGACTCCTGCAGCTGAGGAATAAGCACATACTCCAAAGCGTTTACCCGTCTTCGGGTTCTTTCCAGTTCAACGGCCAGCAACTCCGCCGCCTTCTCCAACTCCGCCAGACGCACCAAATCTGACAGAGCTTCACTCAGTGTCTTGATGGCCGCATCCAGGTCCGCGGGCGTGTGCGCCGGTCCGTAGGGATAGTGATCCGCTTCTCCGCCTACACTCTCCCAGGAGTGGTCAAAACGCACAATGGGCACCCCGACTATGGAATCATGCCTCATTTGCACATCAAGCCGTTGTTTGGGGAAAAGAAGCGCTGACTCAATGACCGCGGGAGAAGCGGTCGCGGTGGCCATCACCATTGACGTACTGACCTTTTCCAGCTGCTCCTCGACCTTCACCCGCAGATCACGGCTTTCCCAGACCAGCTCGAGAAAACGCTGCATGAGCTCGTCATGCTTATCTTTTAGGAGCTTGTGCCCTCGCTCGGCTGTACTCAGACGAGATCTGAGGCGCAGCAGCTCCATTCGATTAGGGTTGACCCGCCTCTGCATGACTCTACTCTTCCTTTGCCTCAGCCTGTGCGGACAGATACTTGTCCAGGAACTCGTCGCGGACCCTCTTCAATTCTTGTCGCGGCAACAAGCTGAGCAATTCCCATCCCAGATCCAGTGTCTGCTCGATGGTGCGGTTTTCCTCCGACCCTTGATTCACATAGCGAGCCTCAAATGCATCCGCAAACTTGGCAAACAGCTTATCGGTCTCCGTCAAAGCCGCCTCACCCAAAATGACAGCCAGTTCTTTGGCTTCCTTACCCGTCGCATAGGCGGCATACAGCTGGTTCATGGTGTCCGAGTGGTCTTCGCGCGTCTTACCGGCGCCGATACCCTTGTCCTTCAAACGTGAAAGGGAGGGCAACACATCGATAGGCGGATAAATGCCCTTGCGATGGAGTTGCCGATCCAAGATGATCTGCCCCTCTGTGATATATCCGGTCAAGTCCGGTATCGGATGGGTCTTGTCATCCTCCGGCATGGTGAGGATGGGTATCTGTGTGATCGAGCCCCGTCGACCCTTGATGCGACCGGCGCGCTCATAGAGTCTGGCCAGATCCGTATACAAGTATCCGGGATAGCCGCGACGTCCCGGCACTTCACGACGCGCTGCGGACACTTCACGCAGAGCCTCGCAGTAGTTGGTCATGTCAGTCAGGATCACCAAGACGTGCATGTCAAGTTCAAAAGCCAAGTACTCAGCACAAGTCAAGGCCACCCGCGGTGTCGCAATCCGTTCAATCGCCGGGTCGTCGGCCAAGTTCAAAAAGAGCACCGATCGCTCCAACGAACCGGCGTCCCGGAAGTTGTCAACAAAGAAGCTCGCCTCTTCATAGGTGATCCCCATCGCCCCAAAGACCACGGCGAAAGGATCGTCGGTCCCCAACACCTGAGCCTGCCTGGCAATCTGAGCCGCCAGCTGGGCGTGCGGCAGACCGGAAGCCGAGAAAATCGGCAACTTCTGCCCTCGCACAAGCGTATTGAGGCCATCTATGGTGGATATCCCTGTCTGAATAAACTCGTTGGGATAGTCCCGCGCGTACGGGTTGAGGGGTTGTCCGTTGATATCAAGCCGCTTGACCGCAACAGGGCGCGGCCCGTCTCCACGAGCTTCTCCCAGACCCGTATACACACCGCCCAGCATCTCGGGTGAGACGGCTAACTCAATCCCTCTTCCCAGAAAGCGTACACGCGTGGACTTGGGATTGATCCCCGCAGCCCCCTCAAAAAGCTGAACCAAAGCCGTGTTTCTTTCCACCTCAAGCACGCGGCCCCGCCGCACCTCGCCATTGGTTTCAATCTCCACCAGCTCTTCAAAGGTGGCAGCGTCGACTCCCTCTACCAACATAAGCGGACCGGCGACTTCACGAACATTTCTATACTCTTTAAGCAACCTCTCCGCCTTCTCCCTTCAGGGCTGCCACCTGCTTTTTGATGTCGGTAAGAAGGGTGGCAAAGGCAGCCTCATCGTTCTCCTCCAGGTACTTCGCCCTGGCGATATGCTCCCGCACCGGCAGACTCAGCAGTCTCTCCAGGCGCACTTCTTCATTCAGTGCCGCACGAGCCTCGTGATACCAAGTCAGGATCACTTCGAGCATCTTAATCTGTTTGTCCAAAGACGTGTACGTGTCCGTCTCGTGGAAGGCGTTCTGATACAAGAAGTCTTCACGAATCGATTTTGCCGCTTCCAGCACCAGCCTGTCCTCAGGCGAAAGGGCGTCAGTGCCGACCAGGCGCACGATCTCTTCAAGAGAAGCCTCCTGCTGCAACAAGGCCATGCTCTCTGAACGCATGTTTATCGGCTCATTACCGTAGTGCTCTCTCAGATAGGCATCAATGCGGTCCAGATACAGAGAGTAGCTGTTCAGCCAGTTGATCGCCGGGAAATGGCGCCGCGCCGCCAACTTATCGTCAAGACCCCAAAAGACCTTTACAACCCGCAAGGTGTTCTGAGTAACCGGTTCAGAGAGGTCACCGCCGGGAGGAGAGACGGCACCGACCACCGTCAGCGCACCAACCCGATCCCCCGCAATCCGCGCCTTGCCGGCGCGTTCGTAAAAATCAGCCAACCGTGAGCCCAAGTAGGCCGGATATCCCTCTTCACCGGGCATTTCCTCCAGACGCCCTGACATCTCACGCAAAGCTTCAGCCCAGCGCGACGTGGAATCCGCCATCATAGCCACCGAATAACCCATATCACGGTAGTATTCGGCGATCGTGATTCCCGTGTAAACCGATGCCTCACGAGCAGCCACCGGCATGTCCGAGGTATTGGCGATAAGCACCGTACGCTTCATCAACGACTCTCCGGATTTTGGATCCTCCAAGCGCGGGAATTCCAGCAAGACATCCGTCATCTCGTTGCCGCGCTCACCACAGCCTACGTAGACCACGATATCGGCATCGGCCCACTTCGCCAACTGGTGTTGCACCACCGTCTTACCCGAACCGAACGGTCCGGGGACACATGCGGCTCCTCCCTTGGCTACCGGGAAAAAAGTGTCGATGATCCTCTGACCGGTAACCAACGGTTCCGAAGGTGCGAGCTTTTCCGCCACCGGGCGACTGCGGCGCACGGGCCAGCGCTGCAACATGGTGATGGATTCCCGAGTGCCGTCGGGGCGCTCCAACTCTCCGATCGGCTCGGTAACTGTAAAAAGGCCTTCTTTGATGTCAACTATCTTCCCCTGCATACCGTGGGGCAGCATGACTCGGTGTTCTATCACACTGGTCTCTTGTACCGTGCCAACGATATCGCCGGCACCTACCTCATCACCCGGCTTAACGCAGGGTTTGAACGTCCAGCGCCGCTCCCGATCGAGCCGTACCACCGATACGCCCCTTTGGATGCGATCACCGAAATGATCTCGCAAGGCCGACAGTGGCCGCTGAATACCGTCAAAGATGGACTCCAACAGGCCCGGACCGAGCTCGGCCGACAGAGGCTCCCCCGTCGTGACTACCGGAGCACCGGGTCCCAAACCTGCCGTCTCTTCATATACTTGGATACTTACCTGATCCCCGCGAATCTCAATAACCTCTCCGATCAGGCCCGCCTCGCTCACGCGGCACACGTCGTACATCCTCGCCTCGGGAAGGCCTTCAGCAACGACAAGAGGTCCGGAGACTTTCACAATCCTGCCACTCATGTTCATTCCTCATTCCCAGGCAAAATGTCGACGCCCACAGCTTTTTCCGCCGCCCGACGTATCTTTTCCATGCCGATCCCCAGACTACCCTGACTTCCGGGGATCAACACGATCGCCGGACTGGGCTGATCGGCATACTCGTTGATGGTGTCAAGAATGTCCACGGCGGTATTCTCCGCCACATATACGATGGCATAGTCCTCGCGCACCAGTCGCCGCAGCGCCGCACGAGCCTCCTCAGAATCCGAAACAGCCACGGCCTCGCATCCCAATACCTTGAAGCCCATCACAGAGGCCTTATCGCCGATAACAGCGATTCTGTCTCTAGACATGTTCAATGCGCTCCCTCAGCTGTCTCTCGCTCATTCCTGCCGACTTGCCCGCGAGGATAAGACGAATGAGGCGCACCTCACGCTCCTTGGCCATCAGGTAGGACCACACGACTCCGATCCCGAAAGGCTGATGTCTTGCCGAGTCCAGATACTCCCGGAGAAACCCATCCGCCATGCGCTCCATGCCGTAGAGTAAACCCTCTTCCTGATAGGCCCGCCATCCCTGAGTCAGCAAAGAAGCGTAAGGCGTATTCGTCAGCACCTGAAGAAGCGCTTCAACTCGCTCCTGCGCTTCCTCGGAAACGGCATAAGCCTCCAGTACGCGCTCGGAGGACATACTTCCCCCCGGCAATAGAGCCCGGCCCAGACTCTCTGCGGGACGCTTGGCCACGGCGAAACGAACGAAAGCAGTGAGATTGGTGACGTCGGCAAACCGCACCACCCAATCCCGCAAGAACGTTGCCTCCCGGGATTCAGTCAAGTCAAGAAGGTATTGCTGAAAACGCATATCGACCGAGTGGTCAATCTCCTCGGGAGCCTGATGCCTCTGATAGGCCTCCACCGCAGCCTTCGCGGCCTGAGACAAATAGGTCTCAAGCCCCTGCATATCCGTCGTGTCTTCGTCGGCGAATTCCGTCTCGTCATCCAATACTCGTTCGACCGTCTGTCGCAGGCGGCCACGCTCTACGGGCATCCACGCCGGCAAGAGCGCATCGGCAACATCCTGCCCTTGCAGCCCCGCCTTCAACAGCGTCTTCAAGCCCAGGAAGGCAAAGCGCGCCGCCCACATCTTCAGCAATTCCTCTTGCGGAGCAAAGGAAGCCACGAAGTCGTAGACCCGCTGCAGTTCAGCCGACAGCACACGTTCATAGTCATCCGATCGCCCCACAGCGGCTATCGCTGAGGCATACTCCGTATCAGAAAGAACACGCATCCCCGCCTGTACGCTCGGGGCGGTAAGTAGACGCTCCACATCCGCTCTGCTTAGCATGCGCTGCCTCAGCATGCGTACTCTGGCACTGGAATAGGCAAACGGCACATCCGCCGTATCGCTCGTCAATCTAGCATGAGAGCCAGCAAGCACAAACCTGCCCCCCTCGCACGTACTGAGAACCTCTGCTTTAACGCTCGTTTCCAAAAAGAATCGCCGCTATCTCGGGCTCAAGCAACTCCCCCGTGCCGGCCAGTATCCGCTCTATCGAGGCATCCACCTCAAAATCGGCCCCGACAAGCTTAAACCCTCCGGTCATCGTTCCCGCTTGGGGTGCCATGCTCAGTTGAACACTGATCTCCTTGTCAGCGAGTGCTTCTTGCACCATTTTCAACAGATCATCCCCAAAACGAGATCGATCTCTCTCGTTGAGCACGACTTGCGCCTCGCCCTCATGCGGTACGGCGGCCAACAAGAGCCTGACCAAATACTCCCGATAGCGCTCCTCCGGCAGCTCCACCAACATAGCCGCCGCCTGTCTCATCACTTCATCTACGAGCTCAGTCTTGGCTTTCATCATGATTCGTCGCTGCACCAGTGTGGCCTCAGCTTCCGCACGACGATTCAGCTCTTCTATTTCGCGAGCGACATCAGCCAGGATCTCTGCCTTGATCTCATCGGCCCTCTTGCGAGCCGCATCTTGTATGGCAGCCACCCTCTCGTCCGCAGAGGCTCGGATGGCCTTGATCTCGGCAGCAGCCTCCTCCTGAAGTGTCTGTTTTAACCTCGTCAGGCTAGACATAGATCTATCCTCTCACTTCGCCGTTTCAAAGTGGGATTCGAGTGATCATGAGCAAGCTGGCCAAAAAGGCCAACACGGCGTAGGTCTCAACCATGGCCGGAAAGGTAAGAGCCTTACCGATCTCTTCAGGTCGCTCGGCCACGATGTTTACGGCTGCCATGGACACCTTGGCCTGCTGGCGTGCGGTTTGCCAACCCACGATTGTAATCGGCAGAGCCGCCAACAAGAACAGAAGCCCTTGCGGCAGGGTGAGCGTTTGCATCTCACCGAAGACACCGATGCGCAACATGATCATAAATGCCGCCAAGAAACCGTAGATACCCTGCGTTCCGGGCAACGCCTGTAACAGGAGCACCTGACCGAACTTGTCAGGATCCTCCGTGACTACGCCGGAGGCAGACTGGCCCACCCAGCCGACGGCGGTACCCGAAGCGATACCCGGAAAAATAACAGCCACGACAGCTCCTACAATCGCACAAAACGTCCCCAAGTTGCTTAAATCCATGTCCCAATGGCCTCCTTCATGCTCAGACGCTTATTTGATGATTCATTTCTCCGAAGATGCTGCATCGGGTTTGACAACCAGGTATCTATGCCGCTCTGACAAGGGTCTGAATGCCTTTCCTCCCGCCTCCAGGAATTTCGTGAAGAACTCCACATACTGCAACCTGCTCGAGTGCACATAGGCACTGATCAGGTTGATAAGCAGATTCAGCAGATGCCCTACCACCAAAAGAGCAATAGCTACGATCCAACCCACAAGCGGGATGGGAAGCAAGCGACGCCCCATATCATTGATGACCATACCGATTACCCCACCGGACATACCCAGAGCCAACAGGCGTGAGTACGACAGCGCATCAGACATATAGCCACTTACACCGTACAAAGAGAGTATGCCGGAAAACAGCCTCTTGATCGGGTTCTTCTGGTGTCTGCCTTGCGTCAATATCAGGCCGGCACCGCCTCCGATCGCCAGATACCGGGCGATGACAGCCACTTGCGGCCACTGGGACAAAGAACCCGCCACCAACATCATGACCAGCCCTATCAGAAAGACTATCCACATGAAATCGTCACAGATGGCATCGACAAGGCGTCCTTTACGGATATTGTCGTAGCCTTTGATGGCCAGACCCGCAAGGATTTGAATAACACCTAAACCAACGGAAAGGACGAGCAAGGGAAGGGGATTCTCCATGGGATTTATCCACAAAGGATCCAAGCCCAGAAGGTCACCGAACCATGATCCCGTGAGCAGTCCGGCTGCCACGGCGCCAATCCCACAGATGGCCATCATGTACATCAATTGCAGACCAAGGCCCACAGCGTTGACCCTCTTGGCTAACCAGAGACTCAATATGCTCAGCACAATCCCATAACCCGCATCACCGAGGGCCAACCCAAAGAAAATAAAGAAAAACGGTGCCAGATACGGAGTCGGATCCAAAGAA
Source organism: Limnochordia bacterium (assembly GCA_050945315.1). Classification (GTDB taxonomy): domain Bacteria; phylum Bacillota; class Limnochordia; order DTU080; family DTU080; genus DTU080. The sequence continues at coordinate 9,634 of JBMNSS010000057.1, forward strand.
TTAGGCATGGGCAGACCCGCGACACGAGTCACTACCTCGAAGGGCCGGATCACCGGCGGATTCTCAATATCCACCGGATGCGGTTCAGCCGGTTGCGGAGGCTCATCTTCCACCACGATGGCCGGTGACACTTCGGCCATCGCCGAATGCAGCGTATCCACATCCTTCAAACGGGCCCAGCCTCGTATCACGAACAAACGTTGCGTGTAGCCCAAAAGTTCCTTCGTCTGCTCGCGTTCAATGCTATTGCGCAGTTCATCTTCGCGAGCATAGAGAGCCAAACGCTCATCCACCAACGCCCCGATCGCTTGTATCGCCTCATCCTGTTCGGCAGCGATCGTATGCAATTGATCCTCAAGCATGTCGATGGTCTGCGCCACGGTTCCGGTCACAGGCGGCAGCGCTGCAGCCCTCCATTCAGCCCGACGCAGAGGTATGTGTACCTGCTCTTCCAACTTCTTCGGATAGTACAACAGAATGCAGGTTGCATCGCTTGCCTCCGAGATGACCGTAAATCCCGCTGCCTCCGAGACAGCGGCGAGATCCTGGCCGAACTCAGCAATCGCCTTGGTAGCCACCTCGCCCAGCTGTATGCGAAACAATCGGGTGTCTTCGATTTCATCGACGGCTACGTCCAGAGCCCGCCAAGGGCGCAACGCTTCAATGGCCTCCGACGCCGAGCGCTGTCTCGCTTGAAGATCCCACAGTCTCTCTCTAAGCTGTTGCGCTTGAGACACCGCCGGTTGTGTATGCTCTTCGGTTTCCGACCAGCAGCGATACTCGCTTTCGCTTACGGCAAATCGTGTGCCGGCAAAGGTCTCTATGACTCCCGTGGGCATTCGGAAATGCTTGTCCAATACATCGAGCGCGGCGCGCACCCGGGCCGCCTGTTCCTCCAGGCGTAACAGAGTATCCGCGTCGGACGCGGAACGGGAGGAGAAGACCGTCTCTTCGGACGGAAGACTCTCGTCGATGTCATCAATATGTAGGATTTCGAGACGCTGCAGGACTGTGATAGCCTGATCCAGCAAAGATTGGTGACCGACAATGGTCACCCGGCGCATCTCAGCTACTGCCATTGTCGCCCACAATCCTCTCCACAACCAGCAAGGCGGCCTCTTTCACTCGCTCTGCAGCCTGCTGTTTCATGGTGTCAGCCTGCTCCTGAGCCTGCACCTGCATTTCAGCCATGCGCGTTTGAATCTCAGCCCTGGCATTGGCCAGCCGACGCTGAGCTTCAGCCTGGGCTTCCTCCCGAGCAGCGGCTGCGAGGGCGTCGGCTTCCTTTTCGGCCTGATCAAGCGCCTCGGCTGCCTGACGTTTAGCCTCTTCCACCTTTTCGAGCAAATCAGCCTCTGCGGCGCGAATAATGCGTAGGGTCTCCAGAGCCATCCATCAGTACCTCCGCAAAGCACCACGGACGGTGCAACCCCGCCGAACGATTTTGCGGCGTTCCGGCGCAGAAGAATGATCGGCGGGCATATTTTTGTTCAAACACCTGACGTTGATTGATCGGATGCGGGAGTGTGACAAGACACCCCGACTCATCCTCGCGCACCTGTTCAGATGCCACAAGCCTTCTCGCAAGTCTCTCTGAGTGTCTTCTCCGGGTGAAACCGTCAGTTGCCTCGTTTCACCACCCGCAGCAAGGCCCGGGGCCAATGGGGCAGTCCGGGATGCCTGTCTCATTCGCTCGTCACGCAGTGTTCGACCCACTCAAGAGCAGTTGGGCCGGCGACTGTCATCGCCGATGATGACTGAACGATCGGGAAGATCGATTGAGTCAACTGCTCAACGGCCGATTCTACAATCGTTCCTGATATCCCTCTCTCAACCTCAAGGGCTCCGACTGAGCCCGTCATCTCGAGTCGCATTATAACACAAAGAGACTTGACGCTCACATATAAGAGCCGAGCCTCTTGGCGAGTTCCACGAAGTGACGGAACTGTTCCAGACTTACGCTTTCGGGCACTGAATGATCAGAGCCAATCACGTAACCGCCGTCCACCTTCATGACCGGGATTACTTGCTCCATGTGCTCCCACAGCAGTTCAGGATGATCAAACAAAGCTGCGTTGAGCCCCCCGTGAAAGGCCATCTGATCTCCGTAGCGTTCTTTGAGTGCCAACGGATCCATGCCCGCCTTGACTTCGATCGGATTTAGCATGTCAATCCCGATCTCAATCAATTCCGGAATAAACGGATTGATATTGCCGCACGAGTGCAACTTGACCTTTACGCCCCGAGCGTGGGCCCACTCCGCAGCACGTCGATGTACGGGTTTGAGTATGTCGCGATACATATCCAAAGAGAAGAACTGCGTGCCCTTATAGCCCATATCATCCGGCCAGCGAATCTCATCGAAGTGGTAACCCGCATCCCAAATCATGTCGTACAAAGCCAAATCCAGTTCCAATTGGTGAGTAAACATATCCCTAAGCCACTCGGGATCCGTGGCCATGGCCATCAAGACGCGCTCCGTGCCCACCGCCCACGAATGCGTGACATCAAAACCAAACCATAGATTGGCGGTTATCCAATAGCCCTCCTTGCGCCACTGTGTATAATGTCTTCGGAGTTGCTGCCAGTTAATTCGATCCGGATCGGGCGTCATACGGGCTTTAGCCTCTTGCCACGTGGCGCGATCGACAATGGTGAAGTCCAGAAACTCCGGCACTCCCCCGGCATGAACCCAACTGCGCACGGTGACGCCCCACTTCGTGGTATGTATGCGATACGTATCGGTTTGCTCAAGAGTCTTGACCTCATAGCGAGGGCTGTTGTCCACCGATATGCCGGCTAATCTGTCCAGATCAAAAAACTCTACGTAACTAACGTCCCCCATGCCTTCCCGGCGCCAGCGCTCCAGCGTAGACTCCCAGGGAATATCCGTAATCGGCACTCGATCGGCTTCCTGATGGTCATACATGCGCCTCATCCGCTCATAGGTCGACAACTCGCGCATTGTGGCCCCCTCCAAAGAATGAGTTACCCAGACCGCTAGATAATCGCCGTCAACCACTCATATACATACCCAGCAATGATGGCTCCGCCCAAGGTCACTACGTAGTACAAGACCAGGAATTTGACTTGAAACAACGCCCCCAAGACCAAGATCGTGGAGATGTTGGTCGCTGGGCCGGTGAGGAAAAAAGCAAGAGCCGCCCCCGGACTCATGCCCATCTCGGTCAGGACCTGGATCAAAGGAATGGCCGCTCCCCCGCAGGCGTACAAAGGAATACCCGCGGCGGCTGCCAGCAGGATGGAAAAACGCGACGAAACACCGAAAACCTGCATGATCAACGACGGGGACACAAGTTCACGTACAGCCGCCGAAATCACCAGGGCCAACAGAAAAAAGCGCCCGGCGAATTTGATCTGCATGCCGAAGTTGAAAAACCAGGAGCGAGCACTCTCTTTTCCCTGTAAGAAGCGCTGATACCGGCCGCTTCGCAGACCGTCGATCGACTTGCGGTAGTGGCGCAGGGGCACATCTACGGACAAGCCTTCTTGCGCTCGCAGGTAATTCTGCGGTGAGCCCCACCGTCGTTCGCAGTGGGCCGCAAACCATCCACCGAGGATGGCCAAGACAAAAGCGGCGACGGTTCGGGCCACCGCCATCTCCAGGCCCATACCGCCTGCGGTCATGGCGAAAATGCCGGGATTTATCAATGGTGAACTGATCGTGAAAGCCATCACAGGGGCCAAGGGGGCACCCTGTCGCAACATGATCACGGCCAATGGGATGACGCTGTAAGTGGCCAGCGGCGAGATCAGACCCAACCCGGCGGCAAACAGCACCCCAAGGGCCGGCATTCGCTGCAGGCTCCTGGCCAGCGAAGCCGGCGAGAGAAATGTGGAGATAGCCGATGTAATGGCCAAACCTATGACAAACCAAAGCCAGAGTCGCGTTCCGAGCATCCAAGCGCCTTGTATAATCTGCCCTGTGCGCGTCTGTCCGACGAACCTGGCGTAGTAGATAAGTGTTACAATGACATCGGTTACCAATTCCATCAAGACTTTTGACTCCTCGCGTCTCGTCTGAGCACATCTTCCTTGGTCTTGTTCGCCCCGGCCTCGGGCATTCCTCCGGGCAATCGCTTGACAAGAAGGGGAAATGCTTGCTGTCAACGTAGTGCAAGACGGACTGCAAAATATGAAAGTGAGGCACATGAACCATGCCCCATACTACCGGCCAAGCCTACTCAATTTCCGACAAAATCTGTAACAGTGGCGATGTAGTCGCGGATCTGACGGCCCTGCGTGTCGCCGGCTTCGACTACATACATTTCAGCACCCGCTGGTTTCAGGATGCTCCCATGGAGAAAGCGGAGATCGAGCTGTGGGAACAAGCGCTTTCTCAAACCGGAGTGAAGGTCCTGGATGTCCACGGCACGCTGACACCCAAAGTGAATCTGTGGGCCGAGGATCCTGACCAACGCGCTCTGGCCTATGAGCTCCTTTTGCATCGCCTGGAGGTAACCCACAGACTCGGAGGCGATGCAATGGTCTACCACGCTCCCAACACCGTTGAGCCGTCAGAGCAGGTATACAGATATCTGGTCGACGGATTAGCCCGCGCCGAAGAGACCGCCCGTGATCTCGGCATCCGCATAGCCCTTGAGAACCACTATCACGCAGAACTCACCAACCGCAGCCTGGAGATCTGTTTTGAACGATTCCGCCCGGATTATATTGGCTTGACACTGGATCCGGGCCACGCCAATGTGGCCGGTAACCTTGAATGGCTTTGCCGCAATTGCTATGACCGTCTCATGGTCTTACACCTCAATGATAATGACAGTCTACGCGATCGCCACTGGCTGCCGAAAGATCCCCGCGGAACGGTGGACTGGGATCTCGTGGTCGACTGCATCGCCAAAAGCCCATATGACAAGCCTCTGCAGTTAGAGGTGATCCCTCTGCCCGGCAGCAACGCGCCTGACCGGAGCTATCTCGAAGAAGCTCGAGCTACGCTTGATGATCTACAACGCCGCATAGCCGAGGCTCGCAAGAAAGACTCAGCTTCCGCCGAATGAGGGCATCGAGTAGGGTGACGCTCGCTGATCAGGCGAGCGTCAGCCCTCTCACAGAACCGTACGTGCGGGCCTCGCATACGGCTCCTGAAGAACATCGACGCTATCGACGGTATCGATAGACGTGCAGAGT